>WRIO01000045.1 GCA_009782695.1 Candidatus Cloacimonadota bacterium | reverse complement strand
TGCTTTAGGATATCTAGCCAACCATTTATCGAGGAGATGGGTGTGCCGAATTGGTGTGCTGTCTCTTTGGCGAGCCCAACCCAAATCAAGTTTTTTTCGTATTTTTTGACCAGTGATTGCACATAAAGTCCATACAAAACAAATATCACTATGAAAGAGACCTCCACATAAGGCAGGTATTTTAGCCTCTTTATCATATCAGAATCTTCATAATAAGTATAGCCTAAAACAGTTTGATTTTCTGCATCATAAAGCGGTATGATATGGTTTCTTTTGCTCATCTTTTGGATCTTTTTTATGATATGATCACGTTGAGTTTCTGATAAATCGTCCCATTGAACATTTTCAGCTATGTTTATATTTTTCCAAAAAATCGGTTCGTTATCGGCGTTTGTGAAGATGATGGGGTAGTTTATATTTGAAATAATCTCTAAAAAAACGTATTGTAGCAGGATGTTTTCAAAATTCTCATATCCGGAATAATACATAAACTGGTTTACTAGCTCGGGGATGACTTTCGCTTCTATTTTTGCTTGGTCTTGATATCTTTCGGTAAAATATAGATATAGAGCTACTATTACTATCAAACCACAGGTAAAATATAGCCCAATAAAGTTGTCATATAAAAGACTAAACTTTTTTCGCGATTTCCCAAAGCTCATCTAGCACTTCCAATCCTACTTCGCTCATGACTATCCCCTTCTGGAGAGCTAACTGCTCCACTATCATAAACCTTTTTTTAAATTTTTCATTGCTCTGTCGCAATGCAGTTTCAGCGTCTACTTTTAGCATGCGTGAAAGGTTTACCACAGCAAAAAATAGGTCACCAACCTCATCTACCAGAGCAGCGCGATCACCGCTTTTTATCTCTGCTTTTACTTCCTCTATCTCTTCATTTATCTTGTCAAATACAGGCTCTATACTGTCCCAATCAAATCCGATGGCTGCTGCTTTTTCTTGTATTCTGTGTGCCTGAATCAAAGCGGGCAAGTTACGTGGAACACCCTCTAATACAGATACCCGACTGTCTTTTTTTTCTGCTAACTTTATATTTTCCCAGTTTAATTTCACATCTGAAACAGAAATCTGGCTCTCTGGGTCGAGTGACACCAAGTTTTCAGTGGGTTCATCGGGTGGGAATATATGTGGGTGCCTGCGAATCAGCTTTTGAACCACCTTTCCTATCACGTCTGAAAGGTCGAATTTACCACTATCTTCGGCTATATGTGTCTGAAAAATTATGTGCAACAAAATATCTCCAAGCTCTTCACATAAGTGGGTGTCGTCGCTATCCTCGATAGCTTCTACAGCTTCGTAAACTTCCTCTATGAAATTCGGAATCAATGACAAAGAAGTCTGTTTTTTGTCCCAAGGGCAACCCTTTTCGGGGTCTCGTAACTGTCGGAGTATCTTTTCCAAGTCTTCTATTTTATTCATATTCACCTTATTTTTTGTGCCTTATGTTCACCATAAATGCTCTATCAAAGCCTTTAAACCTAATGCTATCAACACAATCCCGGCTATCATTTCGGACCAATTTGAGAGCTTTTTGCTACAATATATCCCTATTTTTACTCCTATGACTGATATCAAAAAGGTGATCATTCCGATATAAACAGAGGCATAATATATATTTATATCTGTGAAAGCAAAAGAGATACCGACAGCAAAAGCATCTAAACTAGTGGCTATAGCAAGTGTAAGCAAAAACATGATTTTTAGGGAAAATTCTCGTGGTTTGGGAGCTAATATTGACTCTGCTATGATTTTTCCCCCAATAAAAAACAAGATAGCGCTAACTACCCAATGCCCGTAATCAGCGATATACCCACTAAAAAAACTTCCGATAAAATAACCTATGACAGGCATAAAAGCTTGAAAAAAGCCGAAATATGTAGCCACTGTCAAGGCATCTTTTGCACCGTGATTTCGCACAGATAAGCTGAGGCAAATGGCTATCGAAAAGGCGTCTATCGAAAGCGCAACGGCTATCAAAGACAATTCTATTAGGTTGATCTGCTACTCCTGACTTTTAGTGATAGTGCGCATAGTATACTATTTATTACACTCGTAACCTTTTTCTTTCCATTTCGGTAGCTATAAAGCTTGCTACATTTGTAGAGTATGTTCCGGCACCAAAACCTGCATCATAACCTAGCTCGATAGCAAGCTCGTGGTTTATGCGTGGACCTCCGCAAATAAAGAGCATTTTGTCACGAATATTTTCTGCCTCTGCCAGCTCTATCAAACGGGTTAAGTTCTTTATATGTATATCTTTTTGAGTAACTATCTGCGAGACTAATATGGCGTCGGCTTTTAGCTCTGTTGCCTTCTTTAGTAGCTGCTCGCAAGGGACAGAAGCACCCAGATTATGAGCCTCAAAATACTTATATCGTTCCAAACCGTATCTATGGTTATACCCTTTCATATTCATGATAGCATCTATACCCACAGTGTGAGCGTCCGACTCGATACATGCACCGACTACCACTAACTTCCTGTGCATAGTTTTTTCGATAAAATCGTCAGTTTCTTCCATACTCATGACAGCTGTATCGACAGTTTTTACTTGTATTTTGGTGATATCTACAGTGATAGACGTGTTTGCATAAGCTATAAACTGGGTAAAACCTTCTTGCAAGTCTTTCAATAAGCAGACATCGATATTGTCAAAACCCATTTTTTTTAGCAATGTTTTAGCTGCTTCTTTCCCCAGCTCATCGCAGCTGACAGGTAATACAAAAGAAAACTGCATTCGACCATCATTTAGTGTGTCACCATAAGGCTTGATACAGGTAGGATCTATTACAAAAGACATATTTACTCTCCTTCGGTCAATCTTTTTTTCTATGCATTATTTGTCAATATAATTTTTACATAGCAAATATCGCACTTGCAACTATTTTTTAGGGATAAAAATGGGTAGTAAGTAGTAAAGAAATGGCGAGAAACCGCCCTTTGGCTGCTCTACGGGCTAGTAATCGATCATCGTTTTTTTTTAACAAGTGTAAGATACATGTTTTGGTATCGAAAATTTCCTTTCTAAGGAGTATTTGGGGTTTTTTAATATGAAAAAATAACCATATTTTTTTCAGGTAGACCAGAATCAAGCTAAAAAATCGACAATTTGAAAAATGATTTGCGTTTTAAATATTGCGTTTTAAAAGGTAAGAAAATATATAGTTAACATAATATAAACAAAAGCGATATAAGACCTAAAAAAATCTTAAAAAAAGAAAAAAAAACTTATTTTTCATAGACTAAAAAAAAGTGGTTGACAAAAAAGCTATTAAATAATAGTTTGCACAAAAAAAGATTTTTGAAGAGGGATTCAGATGTTTAAAGAAGATTTTTTTGAGAGAGTGGAGAATTTATCGATAGCTCTTGTAGATTTGGATGAGAAGGAATACACAGAGTTAGCAGCTTTGTTGTCTTTGCTTGATCCATTGAAAGAAGAGGTGATAGACTTCGAAAACGGTAGTCTACTCCCGCCGCTGACTGCTATATGCGATTCTATCGAGAAGTTGATACTAAAAGATATAGACCCCATCAGCGATCCAAACACCATATATGATTCTATATACCTAAACTTTGAAGCATTTAAGAAGTCTGCAAATGCCACAAAAAACAAGGGAATCTTGCACGAGAGTGGTGAAATAGAGGCAGAAAACCTAGCAGACGCTTCGTTGGATTTATCTGATGAAACAGATGATACTCCTGTCGCCCCCACAGAGGTGGCTAGCGTAGAAGCACCAGAACCTGTGGTTGCTGTGCCTGCCGAACCTGTAAAGGCACCGGTAGTGGCTACTCCGCCTCCCACTCCAGCTGTAATAGAACCGGACGACACCGATGACGATTTATTCATGGACTTTATCAATGAAGCTAACGAATATGTAGTTACTCTAGAAAGCTTGATGCTAGATTTAGAGCAGTCTCCTGGCGATTTAGGGTTGATAAACGAGATATTCCGTCCATTCCATACATTAAAAGGTGTGAGTGGATTTATGGGATTAAATAAAATAAACCATATATCGCACGAAGCAGAAAATATACTCGACAAAGCTAGGAATGGCAAGCTACATATATTGCCAGAGACCAGTGCATTGATATTCAAAACAATAGATCTGATAAAAAGAATCCTTTCTGGCTTGAATGTAAAGAATAAAGTGGAACAGGCAACTGACCAAGAAGTGGAATCTATAGTTCTGCAGCTCAGCAGTGCAGCAGCAGGACAACCTATACCAGGTAGCCTGGAGATAGTGCCTCCCGCAGCTACATCTACTTCTACAGCAGCGGCTACTCCAGTGCAAGCGACTGGTACTGCACCTGCTACGCCAGCAACTAGCTCAGCTCCTTCCCCAGCAGCAGCCGAAGCTCCCGAAGGTGGAGACACCGGTGGAGGCGGAGGAGGCGCAGACCGCACAGTAAAGCAACAAGAAGAGAGTGTGCGAGTAAAGACAGAGAAACTCGACATACTGATAGATATGGTTGGCGAACTAGTGATTTCTTATAATCTATTTTACCAAGACAAAAACATCCGAAGTATTTTCGATCATGAATTTCAAAAGAAAAAAGCCGGCTTGCACCGCGTGATATCTGACCTACAAAAAGCATCATTAGCTCTGCGCATGATACCTATATCTCAGACCTTTACAAAGATGAAGAGGGTGATACGTGACTACACAGCTCAGCATAAAAAATCTATAGATTTAGTACTTCACGGAGAGGAAACAGAAATCGACAGAAATATGGTAGATTCGCTATACGAACCTTTGATGCACATGATTCGTAACTCTTGTGACCACGGTGTAGAGTCACCAGAGGATAGGAAAGCTGCTGGCAAATCGCCAAAAGGAATGATCACACTTGCTGCTTATCACAAAGGCAACACCATAGTAATAGAAGTAAAAGATGACGGCAAGGGTCTGGACAAAGAGAAGATATTTAAAAAAGCGGTAGAAAGAGGACTTGTTCGGGAAAACAGTCAAATGACAGACTCTGAAATATATAAGCTGGTGTTCTTGCCTGGCTTCAGCACGATGGATGTAGTTTCTACTGTGTCTGGTCGTGGTGTGGGTATGGATGTGGTGATGCAAGCTATCACTTTACTGGGTGGTGGCGTAGATATCATCACTGAACCAAACAAAGGCTCTACTTTCCGCATAGCTCTACCACTCACACTGGCTATCATCGAGGGTATGCTGGTGAAGGTCTCAGGAGAGCTATATATCATACCTACTGCAAATATCAAAAGGTCTATCAAACCTGAAGGACAGACACTTAGTAGCGTGATGAATAAAGCTGAGACTGTGATGGTAGAAGGAAACCTAATACCTATCATCAGATTAAACAGAAAATTCAAGTTTAAGTCTCAAAACGAAAACTTGCAAGACAATCTCCTGATAATATTGGAAACCAACGAAAAGGTCTTTGCGATAGCTGTAGATGAAGTGCTAGATATCCAAAGCGTGGTGGTGAAAACATTGGGAGAAAAGTTCCAAGAACTCGACGGTATCTCAGGTGCCACCATCATGGGTGACGGTAAAGTCGGCTTGATATTAGATGTAAATAAATTAGATGTAGAAAAATAATTATGAGCGATATATACACGATTACAGATAAAGATTTTAAGCTTTTTGCTGACTTGGTATACACAAAGACGGGTATCAATCTTTACGACGGCGATAAAAAACAGCTGGTCCAGTCGCGTGTCAGTAAGCTACTGCGCAAGCGAGAATTACCCAGCTACAAAGCTTATTACGATATAATATACAATGATAAAAGTGGCGAAGAATTAGAAGGCTTGATAAATCTAATATCGACAAATGTGACCAATTTCTTCCGAGAAGAAAAGCATTTTGAATTTATGAAGTCTGTTTGGTACCCAAATTTTCACTTTAGACACAGCGAACCTGTGAGAATATGGTGTGCAGCTAGCTCTTCAGGCGAAGAGCCATATTCTATTTCTATCACAATGAACGAGCTAGTAGGCGACAAATATCCTTTGAGATATATGCCACCGATATTTCAACCAAAGTGCTAAAAATAGCTATGAGAGGTGTGTATGAATTCAAATCGGTAGAAAAGCTTCCAAAGCAGCAGCTCAGGGAAAATTTTCAATCAGGGACAGGCAAAGCAGCAGGATATGTAAAAGTAAAGCCAGAGATACAGCGTCATGTGAAGTTTGATAGGCTGAACTTGATAGAACCTTTTACACACAAACAAAGCTATGATATCATCTTTTGTCGTAATGTGATGATCTATTTTGACAATCCAACCAAAGAAAAGATAGTAAATAGATTTTATCAATTTATGAACAAAGGTGCATATCTGATGATAGGTCATAGCGAAAGTTTAAACGGATTGAAACACGCCTTCCAGTATGTTCAGCCTGCCACCTACAGGAAAGTGTGATGAGTTTTAGCATATCAGAGATCAAATATCTAATCTTGCCGGGTTATATGTTTATTACTGATAACCACACAAGCATATACGGTGTAACAGGCTCCGGTATCTTTGTGGGGATTTACGACAAACGAAAAATGTATTCTGGTTGCTGTTCGTATTTATACCCTTATCCACCTGATAAGACGACACTTTCGACAAAATACGGCGCAGTAGCTATCAAGCATCTGATAAAAAAGATGAGGAATAAAGGATCAAATGTCGAGGATCTAAAGGCTCACCTGATAGGGGGTAGTGACAATGAAACAAGTGCACAAGCAGGTGTAAGTAATGTCAGTGTAGCCAATACTATATTAGGCTATTTTATGATAGAGATTTTATCATCAGATACAGGGGGTAAGATGGGTAGGAAATTTATTTATAATACAGAAGACGGTCAAAGTCTTACATTAAAAACAGAAAAGGTAAGGAAATCGGATTGGTTTCCTTATGAGAAAAGAGAAAATGACGAGCAGGAATAAAAAATTATGACAAAACAAATAGTTGTAAATATCGCAGATTTGAAAATGAGTTCCAAAACTGATGAGGTTTTGATTACATATTCTCTAGGGTCATGCGTTGCTCTAGCTGTCTACGATCCATACAAAAAGATTGGTGGATTGATACACATTATGTTACCAGAATCTCATATAGAGAGGAACATAACCAATGTAAATCCTTATAAATTTGTAGATTTAGGAGTGCCCGCTTTATACAAGGAATTGTTTAAAATGGGTGGCTCCCGAAATCACATCATCACGAAGGTCATCGGCGGTAGTAATGTAATGGACAAGAACAAACATTTTAACATAGGGGAGCGGAACTACACCGCTGTAAGGAAAATCCTTTGGAGAAATAACATGATCATTCACAAAGAGGATGTCGGGGGGTCGAAAAGCAGGACCGTCCGCATCTTTATTGAGACAGGGAAGGTGCTGGTTTCAAATAGTTATGAGGAGTATGAATTATGATGATTTCAATGGATGCTATACTAGAAAAGATTGATTATTTACCAGTCTTTAACAAGACCGCTCAAAAAGCTATGACCATGCTACTCGACAATCAGACCACGAACAAGGAAATAGCCGATG
>WRIO01000044.1 GCA_009782695.1 Candidatus Cloacimonadota bacterium | reverse complement strand
GCTTTTCCCCGATTCTCCTACCAAATATATGCCACCCACAAAGCATATCACTGGCGATATTTTCAAAGCCCATCTGGTAAATGCGATGTTTAATTTCGTATCACAGCTGACCGGACAAGGCGTGCAGCTTCTAGGTATGCTCACCGAAGCTGTGCACACTCCACACCTGCAAGACAGAGCCCTCGCTATCGAAAATGCACAATATATTTTTAAAACTATGAAAGATTTTGCCAAAGAAATTACCCTAAACGACGATAGCTTTATAAACAAAAGGGCAAATCTTGTCCTGCAGCAAGCCTCAGATTTTCTGGCTATGGTCGCCCAACAAGGACTACTGCCCGCTATGGCAAACGGCGAATTTGCCGATATCAAACGCCCAGAAACAGCAGGAAAAGGATTAGAAGGCGTCTTTAAAAAAGCAGAAACCTATATCAATCCTTTTATGGAATTTATGAAAAAAGGGTGAGGCACACCCCTCTCTTTTTCGCATAATGCGAAGGTTTTCCCTGACAAAAATGATAAGAGAATAAAGGTAGGCATTGCAGTATTATTTATGTTCGTAAATAAAAAAAATTCATAAGAAAAGAGGAAAAGATGAGCCAGAGAATATGTATCTTGATAGTGCTTCTGCTGACATTATTTAGCTGTGACAGTAGCACGAAGCTGAAAGACCTGACACTACCTGTCACCACATTAACGATAAAAAATTCGACTTCGGCTGACATTTTATATGGTTGCATAGGGATAGGCGGTGGTCTAAATATCGACCCGAATAATCCAAACAAATTTGTTTGCACCAGAAAATTTTTAAATATCCTGACCAACCCGATACTCGCTATACCTCCCGGCAAAGAGCAAAAGGTGAGTATCAATAGCTTGGATGCCGATGATCACATAGCCTCCGAGGCAGGAGTGCCAAGCGGTCTGTATGGTATCACAGCCTTTACAGCGAATTTCAGCTATGGTTTTGGTGACGTTTTTTTGATAACCGAAGGGAAAAAAATCACCTTTACAGACAGAGACAAAATGGATATAAATCCTGAGACTTTAGAGATCATCATGAACCTATTTTGAGCTAAATCGTAGTGAATGCATGGTGCATTTTTTTCGTGCTGATACCCAAAAAATCACTTGACAAAAACAGCGAAATATATTTTTGGGGGTTTCAGATTTTGTATGATTTATGAAGACGGGGTAAATGTTCTATGATGAATAAATGTATTTTGTATGCCATTCTTGCCGCTATTTTTGCTGTAATCTGGATGCCTATCAGGGGTGAGTTTTTAAATCAACATCAGATAGATGACTTGTCTGCAAAGGCTTATACAAGGCTAAAAGAGGAATTTCGCTCAGGTGATACCATAGCTATCTTGAGTAAAACTAACAGCTACCCAAACCAAACAGAAAATATCCTACGAAATATCCAGCTCCATGCAGTGAAGGGCAAGCATTTCAAAGTGGTTGACCGCACTTCTACTATTCAGACCCTTGTAAATGCAGAGGCTTCTTTTCAGCTCAGCGGCTTTGTGGCAGACCCTGTCTCTGTGGCGCACAGATTGGGCGCTAGCCATATCATAGCTGTCGAACTGGAGAGCCATCGTGGTAATGTTTTTTTGCATATTTATGGCGTAGATATGACTACCGGCGCGGTGGTGAGTCAGGACAGGATCGAAGCCAAGAATCCCACAAATGCCTATGACATAAACGGTTTTGTCGGGATCACAGCGCCCTTTCTACATAGCTCTAAGCACGGCACTCTGGGTAGTGCGGGTAGTAAGATAGGTTTCAGCGCTGGCGGTAGCGTAACCTTCTTCCCTGAGGCTATGGGTGCGCCTCGTTTGTTTTTCCCCTTTGACCTCGGTGTGATGGTCACGCAGCGGGGCTACGAAAGTAGCCACGAAGCAGAGATAGTGAACTATACAGATATATTTGCACGGATTTTTCCGCTGAATAGGACTTTGGGATATATCAGCGGCTTAAACCCTGTGCTGGGGGTGAGCTACTCTATGAACCCAAGCAAAAGGTTCAAAGATGACATCACTATCTTGCCCTCTCTGTCATATCAAACCGGGAATCATGCCTTACGATTTGGTTTCACTATCGGCATAGATATAGGCACACAAGAAGTGATAAAAGGGTATAAAGCTATCACCCCGCGATGTGCGATAGAGATGAGCGGGCTTTAGGAAATTAGAAATTAGAAATTAGAAATGTGGTGTCCTGTGGACAGATATATATTCTGGATTCTTCACTTCGTTCAGAATGACAGCAAGGGGTTATGGTCAGGGCGTGGACACATCCTTCACATTCTGCGAAGCAGACATATCATCCACATCATTTTGGTGGTGTGCTGTGCACGGATATAAAAATCGTAGGGAAGGATGTCTTGTAGCTGAGAGCCTCCGGCTCTCCATAAGAAAAAAAATATTTAAGGATATGATATGAGTGTAAAAAGAATGATTTTTGGTTTTAGTATGGTTCTATTACTTTTACTGATAACAGGTTGTGAGATTTATAAAGTGCATATATCTCCGAAATCAGCTGATGCAGACAGAGGTGATACTGTGCAGTTCACCGCTGAAGTAAAAGGTGGCGAAGGCACCCAGCAAGGCGTAAACTGGAGTGTGTCAGGAGGTGTGCAGGGGACCAGTATTTCCAGCAGTGGTCGACTGACTATCTCAGATGCAGAATCAGCAGAAAAGCTCACGGTAAAAGCTAGCTCGATACATCACAAAGTCAGCGAAACTGCCAGAGTAAACGTAAAAAACAGGTTAGGGGTGACCCATGTCATCATATCACCTGCCACTGTAAACATAAATCGAGGTGACAGCGTGCAGCTGACTGCCACAGTGTATGGATACTATAATTTTACCCAAAATGTAAACTGGAGTATAACAGGAGCAAATGAAGGCACCACTATCAGCCAAACAGGTTTGCTCACTATCGGAGCCAATGAGACATCCAGAACACTAGTAGTCACAGCCACCTCTGCACACAGCAGCGGCATATCTGCGGACGCCCAGATAGCTATAGGAAATGCTGTCACTAACTTCTCAGTAACCGACACAGACTCGTGGGTGGTGGCTATGAGAGGTATACGCGACGGCGGAAACTACCGATTTTATAATATAAACCTAAATGGCAATGTAGCCCTACCGGTGCCCGCTGGTCACAACTTTGGCACAAATATAGGCATCTGTGTAACTATAGCAGGGTCAGGCACTATGGAACTTTCTGCTTCCGGCTCACTAATTCAGCTTGGAAACAGGCAAACCTTGATAGTGAGAAACATCTCTATGATAGGCAGGGCAGGTAATAACGCCCCGCTAATACTGCTAGAATCTGGCTCTAAATTTTATATGGAAAGCGACGCCCGTATCAAAGACAATCATACTTCTGCTTACGCAGGGGGTGTGGTGGTAAATGACGGTGCCGAGTTTGTGCTAGACGCCAGCTCTATAGTTGAAAATTCCTCGTCTAGCTTTTCCGGAGCTGTGTATGTAAATGGTGGCAGCTTTGTCATGCGAGGGGGTGCAAACATAACCAGTAACAGCAGTAGCGGATATAGTGGCTTGGGTGGTGTGTGCGTCAATAACAAGGGTAGCTTTACTATGGAAAATGGCTCTATCACAGGGAACAACAGCTCAAGGCATGCTGGGGGTGTATATGTGGGTTCTCGGAGCTTATTCGTGATGCTTAGCGGGTCTATCTCCTCGAATGTGGCAAGCAATGGCAACGGCGGCGGTGTGTATATAAATAGCGACTATAACGCTTGGGGGAACTTCGTCTTACATGATGGGATCATCTCAGGGAACACAGCCCGAGACGGCGACGGGGGTGGAATATACATCGGAAGTAATGCTGTCTTTACGAAGGGCAGAGGCACTATCACAGGACATGATTTGCCAGCACCCACAGGGAACAATGCCACAAATCAAGGGGATGCTGTGTATAAAAGCGGAAACCCGAATAGATGGCGAAACCGCACAGCAGGTCCAGGAGACCCCTTTGACCATACATTTTTCGAATGATAAACAGGAAGTATAAAATGAAAAAAATACACTTTATATGGGTTTTTACCCTGATATTTCTCATCACATGTTTAGTTAGTTGCGATACAAAATCTACCCAAACCGGCGGAGGAGGCGGAACCGGACCAGGTGACCTTGACCCAGTGGTCACTGACATCAGTATCTCACCAAATACTGTTACTGTCTTAAAAGGGGGCAACTATCAGTTCACTGCTACTGTCATGGGTAGAGGAGACCATAACAAATTGCAAGAAGTAACTTGGTCAGCCTCAGGTGGTGTCCCTGGCACCAGGATCAGCGCCACAGGGCTTCTGACTATCTCTGATGAGGAGATAGCGGAGACGATAGTGGTTACTGTCACCTCAAACCACAAAACAGCAGATGGACGCTACCTCAGCGCTATCGCTATAGTTACTATCTCTTATTTCGGAGGCGAGTGGTATGTCTCCACTGTGGACCAGTGGATAGCAGCCTTGCAGTATATCAAAGCAGGTCGCAATAATGCTTTTTACGTCATCACAGTCTCAGCAGATATCTCCCTGCCAGTCACCACAGGTAACACCTTCGGCTCTCCAACAGGAATCATGGTCACTATCTGCGGCACAGGCTCACTTGCCTTATCAGCAAACGGCACGCTACTACAATCGGGAACAGGTCAAACTATCATCATCCAAAATATCACTCTATACGGCAAAGACAGTAATAATGCCTCTTTGGTCATAGTTAATACCGGCTCTGCGATTAGGCTGGAAGATAGCACCACCATCACAGGAAATTTCACTTCTGGGACAGCGGGCGGAGTGTTGATACGAACTGGCGGTGTCTTTACCCTCGATAGCAGTGTAATAGAAGACAATAGCTCATCCTCGAGCAGTGGCGTAGGCGGCGTGGCGGTGGAAGGCGGGGTGTTTTATATGAGAGGAAGCTCCAGGATCAGCGACAATAAATGCACTTATAACTACGGAAGCTCAGCTGGTGGGGTTTACGTGCAGTCAAATGGCACTTTTCATCTGGAAAATGGCACTATCACGAGAAATACAGACAGCTCAGACGCTGGCGGAGTGCGTGTCCATAGCAATGGCACTTTTAATATGCAAAACGGCACTATCTCCTACAATATAGCAAATAGTGGAAACGGTGGTGGCGTGTATGTAGCAGGTCGCTTCACCCTACAAAATGGGCTTATCGCGGGGAACTCTGCCCGAAATGGCTTCGGCGGTGGTCTATATCTAACCAGTAGCGCTGTGTTTACAAAGCCGGGTGGCACTATCACCGGCTCAAACACCCCAGCACCAGAAGGAAACACTGCCTCAAACCAAGGTGCCGCTGCTTACCTGCCCGGTAGCCCAAATAAATGGCGAAATGTGGCAGCAGGTGCAGGCGATATCTACGACGAATTCTTTTGGAGAAATGACTAGATTTTCCCCTCATTGTAGCGGAGAGCGTCCCACTCTCCATTTTGACAGGATGCGGGCAAATAGAAGAAGGATACAAAACATGAAATTAAGAACTTTTATATATTTACTTACACTGCTGGCTGTGCTTTCCTGCGGACTGTTCGATGAAGTTGACCGTGAGGGAAGATTAACTAAAATCGAAGTAAAACCAGGCAATACAGCCATCTTAAAGGGCAGTAAACAACAGTTCGAGGCGAAAGTCTTTGGCAGTGACTTGCCGGAAAATCAGAAAGTGAGCTGGGAAGTAAGGGGACACCAGTCGAGCACAGCTATCACCCAAGATGGTCTGCTCTCGATAGCTACCACCGAAACAGCCACTGAACTGACAGTGACTGCCACTTCCACCAAAGACAGGAACATAAAGGGAACTGCGACTGTATCAGTAATAGACATCACACGACCTGACCCCATAGTGACAAATGTCATAGTCTATCCAAATGTGGTCAACCTATCAAAGGGAGAGTATCATCAGATGTCTGCCACTGTCCTCGGGCTAAACAATCCACCCCAAGACGTTCGCTGGAGCATCAGTAATACATCAAACGGGTCGGCTATAGACCAGACAGGAAGCCTACATATAGGTGAAAATGAAACTGCGTCAACACTTGTAGTAACCGCGACTTCCACCGCAAACAGCAGTATTAGTGGCAATTCTATCATCTATATCTCTGAGACAGGCAACCCGAATGCTATCGTGACAGATGTCATAGTTAGCCCAAACAGCGTAAATGTCCCCCGAGGAGACACTTGCCAATTTAATGCCCTTGTTTTAGGGATAAATAACCCCTCTCAATATGTCGTTTGGTCTGTGTCCGGTGGGAACAGCAGCACCAGTATAAACAATGTCGGGCTGCTCACCGTCAGCCAAAACGAGACAGCCCAATACCTGACTGTCACTGCAAAATCGGTGGCTAACCAAGAGGTCAGCGGCAATGCCTATGTATCTGTCCCCACCACAGGAAATGTGTGGGAAGTTGACAGCCAAAACGCCTGGAACATAGCTATAAACGGTATCCGAAACGCCGGGGGAGACAAGACACACCTAATAAATATAAACGGGGATATATCTATCCCTCCCAGACCACAAAATGAAAACCTTTTCCTCTATCTCACCGGCTTGACTGTGGTTATAGACGGGACAGGGTCGATTTCCCTTTCTCAAAACGGGGCTCTGATGCAGATAGGACTAGCCCAAACCGTCATCGTCCGAAATATCTCCCTGATAGGTAGAGAGTCAAACACACATCCTCTGGTCCGTGTAGAGGAAAGTGGTGTGTTCCGACTAGAAGCCGGAGCTACTATCACAAATAATATTTGCCAAGGGGAAGCAGGAGGAGTTTCCGTGCGTGGCGGAACCTTTATCATGAACCACAGCATTATAAGAAACTGCAGAGCTATAAATGCAGGAGCTGTATTCGTTAGCGCTGGCTCTTTTATCATGCAAGAAAATTCTAAACTGAGAGAAAACCAAACGAACACTATGACGACTTTAAGCTCTGGAGCTGTCTTTGTAGCAAACACAGGCGTTTTCACCCTCGACTGGGGTAGTATCGAACACAACACCTGCGGAAGAGGAGCAGGCGGCGTGCTTGTAAATGGTGGATTTTTCTACCTAAACAATGGCTATATCGCTTTCAACACCTCGAACGGACAAAACGGAGGCGGCGTAAACATCCAAAATAACGGCACTTTCTGTATGTATAACGGCTTGATAAACGGAAATATAGCAAATAACGGCTTTGGTGGTGGTGTGTATGTCCACCTCGGCTCTTTCAGCAAAACAGGCGGAACTATCACAGGTATCGACATACCTGCCCCCAATGGCAACGCCTCTTCAAACGCCGGAAACGCTGCTTACCATAGAAACTACCCTAATAGTTTGTGGCGAAACGCTACTGCAGGAACCTCTGATAGCACAAGTGATTTTGGGTTTTGGCTGTGCGAGAATGATTAGAAAAAATTAGAAATTAGAAATTAGAAATGCGGTGTCCTGCGGACGGATTGCCCAACTTCGTTGGGAGTTACTAGTTACAAGTGTCAAATTACAAATTGTGGTGCCCTTCGTGCGGAATATATAAATTTCTGGATTTTGCCA
>WRIO01000043.1 GCA_009782695.1 Candidatus Cloacimonadota bacterium | reverse complement strand
TTGATTTCAAATCTCTGATTATCTGTCTCTTGTTTGTCGGTAGATACTCTTATATAGCCGTATACCATACTCGTTTTCTATTCTCCTTTTTGTGTAATAAATAACCCCTCGCAATTGAACACTCGATAGCTTGTATTTCTTTGAAAGTTGCTGTAACGACATATCATTAAATACTCTATCTATGTATATTTCTTTATAATTGCAGTTATTCCGAAAGTGGACTACTTCCATTATTTTTAGTTTTGTTGCTTCATGGTCGTAATCACTGTTTTCTACCACTACTTTTTTTAGCTGTTTGATACATAAATCTAATGTATTATGGATTAGAGTAATAGATTTATTTTTCTGCTGTGCTATTTCTTTAAGTGTCTTTTTGTCAAAATATCGCATCTCGAAAATAGACTTATTCTCTTTTTTCAAAATGTCTAACACATTGATATTTACTTGCTTTAATATCTTAAATGACTTTTCGGGATTATCAAAAAATGTCAGTTCAGGCATATCATATTCGACAAAATGCATCTGCTTTCGTTTCCTAAAAAATTGTCTTACTCTCATAATCACACAACCCAACAAGTAAGTCTCAAAATCTCTTATTTCGTGCCTTTTGTTGTAGCAGTAAAGAAAAGCATTATGAAAAATATCCTCTGCATCTTCAACTGGAATATTATATCTGTATTCTACATACTTTGTCATTGGTTGTTTGGTTTTTAGATAAATATCATCTACTTTCATATTCTTGTAGTGACTTGATATCTGCCTTCTATATCAGATATCCATTCAGGCTTGTTGTCATTACCCAGTTTTTTACTATACTGTTCAGCCTCTCTAATATATTCTTGTAAGGTTTCTATATAATCTATATCAATCATTTCACCACCCAATATATTTAACCGGTATTGGGAATATCTGATTGCACTGCCAAAATTCTTATTCATACATACATCCTCATTCCCTCCACCAAATATATAAACCCAAGCTAATATTTGACAGCATTTTTCCTTTGATATTATCGGTAAGTCGCAATCCAATGCAGAAGCGTATAACCTACCTATATCAGTGTCTTTAAAAAGCTCTAATTTTTCTATTGTATCTATGATTTCTGTTTTCATTTCTTTACTCCTATAATTTGTTTATTTTTAATATTATTTCTGTGATTGTATTATGTAATGGCACTGCGATAGTCAGGAAATATGCCAAGCACACTATTATCACGATATTTAGCAACATACTTAATACAGTATCTATCACCACTTTTATCTTTTTTAGTGTTTCCATTTACTATCCTTTCCAAATCAGTGCTTGCAGTAGTTCATCCTGATTGTTTGCCAAAAATAGCATAACATCATCTTTCCATAGAGACCAGCGATACAGGTTATCGACCTTTTTCAGTCTGACTGTATAGTTCTGATATCTATACAGTCTGTCGTGAATTTTTTCAAAGCCGAAACCTGCAAGCTTGGTCTCTATGTCTCTCTTATGACATCTATTGCAAATGATTTTATAAAAATGCGATGCAGATATCATTGTTGCTCCTAAAATGGCACAACTGTGTCATCGTCTGTCACAGGATAATCGTTTGGGTCATAAGTTGGGTGCTCATATTCTTGCATTTCAGGGAACTTGTTTTCGACTGCCCGAAGTCCCTCTGTCAGCTGTTTATCAGCACTTGTCAGTTGCCGTATTTTTCCATAAACCTTATAGTTACTGTTATATGTGCTGGTCAAGATTTCCATTTTCACATACTTGCCTACTATGTGTTTTTCAAAGAACTTCTGAAACACATCCAAGCTTTCCTCAGGGTGCTCCTTATTGAAACTAATATCTGCTTTTTCCTCTTTTGTCAGTTTTATGTCGTGGACAAATTTATTCATTTTCCAAAGAGATTTTGCATTGATAAAAAGTATTTCATCATATACTTCCATATTTTCTGTGCAAAACCTAACCTTCAGTATTGGTTGCCCTGTTTTACTGGTAAAGATACAGGCATCTGTTATCTTGAAAAAATACACACCATCTTTGGTGATAAATTCCGTCGGGACATTTTCGTTAAAATCACTCATTTTCACTCCTATTTAATTCGTCACATACTTTTTGGACACTATCAGCACTACTCGAATACACACCGTGATATTCCCGATTGCCATCGTGCTCCAAAACGCTTACATCTCTTAAGCGAACGGCTATATACATTTCTCTGCCTTTCACTATGTTCTTGGATACTTTCCATTCTCCTACCATATTGTTTTACTCCTTATATATTTTATTTATTAGTTTGTAGGGGCATCGTCCCGATGACCCGATGCAGTTTCTATTGCTTTCTTTCCCCCACCTCTCCCCCTGCTTTTGCAGTTTTCCACTCCATTCCAATACAGCATTTCCATCGAAAGCTTATTGCCACTGTATGTGTTCCGTTTTTCTACTTCCATTACACAGGAAAACCTGCTATCAGCACACTCATATTCACTAAAAAAGACTGGGAAGTCTCTTGTCGCACCCCATTCAAAGAAAGCCTCCCAGTCAAAACAGCAATCATAATAACCGTCATTGTCTTCTGTGTTATATGGTATGTCACAATAAACCATAGAGTTCGGCAGGATTTGTACCTCTCTGTAATCCTGATTGGACAGATGCAACCTGCCCTCATAAGATTTGTGATTTTTCCTTGCTTTTTTACTCAAACACCGCTCAAACTGGGTGAGCAAATCTATGCTCCAAAACGCCCGAACTTTATAATCGTAGTCTTTGCAAATATCCTCTGTGAAATGTCTGCTAACTATGTCTTGTAAAAAAGCATATTTCTGTCTGGTGGTGGCACCTGGTAAAAACGGATAATCACTGTTTACCAGTGCCATTTCCAAACATTTTAATAATTCTAACTTTTCACCATATCTGTAACATTTACCAGCTTGACCATAACTCCAAAATATCCGCACAAAAGCACTCCACGAATCAGCTTTATCTTTATCCCTTTCAAAGCTTTTTTTGGTGATAAATGTCTTGCTTGCCTTGTCAAAATCAAATGTGCCGTCCCATATCTCTTTATTTAGATTATAGACACCAGTGTTTATTTCATTATAGTGGACTGTTTTCCATTTATGCACAGTTCCAAAGACATCCTGATGTATGTCTTTAAACTCCAAAGCACCTTCTGTCACAGAACCACCACCACCAAATAAATCATAAAAATGGTCTGCTGGCGGTATCTTGTCTAAAATCGAATTTGCTATAAATTGCTTGCAACCTAAATATGGTAACATAAACTCCTACGCTGCTTTTTTTAGTATGTTTTTTCGCTCGATAAACCTACGCACAGTGAACTCGCATACATCAAAGACTAATGCTATTTGTTTGCAGGTCTTACCCGCTTTATACATTGCCTTGATTTCGTCGTAGTGTTCATCTAATTTAAATTCTAACTGTGTTTTCTGCTCTTTGACACCTATTAAAACTAAATACTGGTATATACTACCATAAGGAAAACCGAGAATATCTGCTATCTCACTTATGCTTTTTCCACGCTCCAACAGTAGTAATATTGTTGTTCTATGTGGGTCTATTTTCTTGTCTTTGGTCTTGTATGACCGTTTCGCTTTTGGATAGTCTTTTGCATTAACTCCCATTATTTCTAGTTTCTTGTCTATTGTGTTTATGCTTACTCCAAGCTTTTTGGCTATATCTATCTTGAAATACCCTTCTTTTAAAAGCCCAAGTATTTCATCATCTTGACCTTCTAATTTATAATGTGAGTTCTTACTTCCCAATGGTCTGCCGATATATTTGCCATCTGCCTTTGCTTTTGCGTGTGCTTGTTTCGTCCTCATAGAGTTGCTTTCTCTCTCTGATTGGGCACCAAAGCTAAGGACAGATGCTATCACCATACTTAATGCAGTATTCTCTAATGTATAGCAATCGTTTATCGTCTTGACTTGAACACCTTTTTGAGCTAATAGACTGAGAACATTTAAATTAGAAACCATATCTCTACCTATTCGAGAAACCTCCGTAGCTATGATAGTGTCACCTTTTTTGACACTTAACAGCAGGTCGCCTAAATTTCTCTTGTTCGGGTCTGTGGCACCTGATATGACATCTTCCACCCATTCATCTATTTGAATACTCATTTGTTTGCAGTGGCATGTTATTTTAAATCTTTGATTTTCATTGTCCTGGTGGTCTGTGCTGACTCTTAAATAGCCGTATATCAATTATCCTCCTTGCTATTGTAATCTACTAATTCGATTAGTATCTCCAATGCTCTAAATCCGTATTTTTCCATTACCAATTCCTTTATTGACTTTGTTTTATATTGTTGCCCGTGGGTCATAATTAAATAATCGTTAAATTTTACTAAATCTATATATATATTTCCCCCACTGCGTAGCACATCAGTTAACTCTTTATTATAAAATTCACTAAATTCTACCTTAAATTCCTCTCGGAAATCCTGCATCAACAGATACCAATCTTTAAACTCATAACCCATTTTTAGCTCCCATAATTATCCCAATTCGTATCCTCTCTCTCGTCAGATGATGGTGCATCAAAGTCATCCTTTTTATATGGTGGAACTCTCCATTTCCTTGCACCCCAACCGCTTCTTTTCGGTGGGTCTATATTCAATAGTTTCTTTAATTTTATTCCTGCTTTGGTTCTGTCCGATTGGTTTTGATATTGTCGTGTTATGCCACAAGCCTCTAATATCTCGGTGATTGTCTGTTCCTGCCACTCCAAACCTTCTGTCATATCAAAACAGTTACTCAGTAAATCGTCTAATTTATCATCGTGCTCATATTCGCTATTTGTGATTTCTAACATACTGGTCTCTTCTGGTGACAACCACCATAAATACTCTTTGCCCTGGTTTTGCTCATAATAGTGCCGAACCTCCGCCCACATTTGCTGAATATCTATTTTGTCTATCCAGTGTATTTTTTTCACTGGTATGCACCAGAACCTTGAATTACCTGTCATATCACGAAGGAACTTTTCAGTATTTACCGTTCCGCAGAATATAGTCCTTCGCCAGATGGTCACTTCTGCCTCTGCATAAGGCAGTCGCAATTCGTCACTGCTATTTGTAATAAATGACTTCAATGCTGATAAATTTCTATCCGTAGAAGTCATTCTATCCAGCTCGCCTAACTCTGTGATCCATGACTTGTTTGCTTTTTTGATAGTATCTTTGTCGCTCGGGTCTATATTCACGCCCTCGCCAAACCACCTGCGGTCATCGTTTGCCAGTAGTCTGAAAAATGTAGTCTTGCCCATATCTTGCTTGCCTTGAAAAACTAAAACGCCTCTCGTCCGAAATCCGTCTCCATCGGTGCGAATAGCAGCTGCGTAACCACTCACCAACCATTTAAAAATAAGGATATTCTTGAAGTTCATGTCAAAATAACTCGCACATTCCACAGCATCGCAGACATCTTTTATCCTTTTTACACCGTCCCACTTCTTACTATGTATCCAGTCCCTGACAGGATTTGTCTTATTCTGCATAGAGATACTAAATAAGAACTCCGATAAATCACTCTTTGGTAGCTTGCAGATATTTGCCACACTCTTTACTCGTGCTACAAATGTCTTGTAATAATTGTATTCGTTGAAAACTTGTCCTCTGATTTTGCACTCTATATCTAATGTTATCTCATTGAAGGAGTTGCTTAGGCTATAATAATCCAATAAAGCCTGCACATTTTCGATTGACGATAATGTCTTATTTCGTTCGTCTTTGTGTGGGAATATGCCTTTTGGAGCTGGGATAGAAGTGTCATTATAAACTTTTTTCTTTATATTCTTTTCGATAAAGTCTATAATGTCATCTCTACCATCTTCCTGTATAAAGTCTGCTACATCCCATTTTTCCCGGTGTGCTTCTGCATCTATATTTACAATTTTGCCACCATAATTATCGACTAATCTCTGCATACAAGTTTTGCTACTGACGTCATTATCTGGCCACAATATTTTATTCCGACTGACCAGAGGTTCCCAATTTGTTTTCTCTATTGACTGGTCACCACCTGCCCAAGTCACTGGAATATATTCCCAAGAGGATATAGGAATATCACTCCATAACCACTTTATAGCCTCTACGCATTTCTCTCCACTTACTACCAAAACTGGTGTGGTCGGACATTTTGCTAATAAGTCTAATCCATACAAAGGGAAATTCTTATTATAACTCAGTTGTTTAGTATGTAAAATCCATTTCCCTCTATTATTTTTGTCCATCCAATATGAATATTGCTTAAAAACCTTATCGCCACCTGGTAAATTAAACCTATATACATACATTAAAAGTCTGCCTTCAGAGTCTAAATACGGATATACAAAGGAAGGCTCTATAAATTTATCGTCTATTTTTGAAACCTTAGGACGTGGCAATGCATCATCTGGAACAGGTTGGCATAAATGGTAATCTTTAAAAATATTTTCTGTATCTTTGGTCGGTTTACTCTGCGGAACTACTCTATCAAAATTCATATTTGAAAATGACACTAATTTATGTAACGCATCTTTATATGATATATTCTCATACTTCATCACAAAACTGACAGCATTCCCCTTTTCACCGCAACCAAAACAATGAAATACTTGTTTGTTCCTGCTTACACTAAATGATGCAGTTTTTTCCTCGTGGAATGGACATAATGCCGAGTGCTCATTATTATCTTTTGTTGTGAGTGTTATGTATCTGCCAACCACATCTACAATATCTATTGACCTGAGGACTGAAGCATATTCCATATTTTCCAAATGTAACCTCCCTATCTAACTAATTGCCAGTAACCTGTTTTGTTTGAACCTACATGACGAATAAGTCCTGCTTTTACTAATGTTTTTATTTCACGCCTGACTTGTCTAACTGATATACAATGGTATTGACTTAATTGCTCGGCTGTTATGTTTGGGTTATCACCTATACTCAATAGAATTTCATTTATTCTAATTTCTAAATTTTCTCTTGTCGCCATTTTTCTCCCTAATTTGTGTGCTATTTGTAGTCTTTATGTGTTTTATGGTGACGGATATAGTGACAGATTTTTTTGTCACTATAAAATTTTGTCACGATAAATTTTGTCACGATATATGTCACCATAAAATCTTTTTTCATTTCTTCTTTGCCACCACAAAATCGAACATATTCCCCTCTCCTGTGATGAGCCAATTCAGATTGACATTATACAACAAATTTAGCTTATTCAGGAAGGACATATTCGGCTCGCATCTACCTGTTTCATATAGACATAGCGATAAACTGCTGACACCGATTTCACTCGCCATTTCCACCTGTTTCTTGTCCAATTCTACCCGTAGAACCTTCAATCTCTTATCAAATGTTGTCACATTTTACTCCCATCGCTGTATTAAAGCCATTTTCTGCTATAATACATTTTATTTTTCTTTGAAAAAAAGTCTTGACAAAAAAGGCTACTTTTTAAAAATTGTTTCGTGTCAGAATGTAGCGCAGCCCGGCTAGCGTACTTGAATGGGGTTCAAGTGGTCGCGGGTTCAAATCCCGCCATTCTGACCATTTTTTATTATATTGGTCTATTGTAAGTTATTATCCAAAAATAAGATAAATAAATCCATAAATTTTTGGAAATACTATTTCCTAAAGAGTGTTAAATATATAAAAAGATTGCA
>WRIO01000042.1 GCA_009782695.1 Candidatus Cloacimonadota bacterium | reverse complement strand
CCACCATGAGTAGCTATGAAAAATAATATCATCAGTCTCTTTGATTTTCCCTAGTTCAGTATGTAAAGATTCGTATTTTTCGAAGTCCCCCCAGATATGATAAACTACTTTTTGCTCTGTCGAAAATATGTTAAACAACAGACCAAAATGCAATATATATTGACCCAATGCCTCAAAGCCAATGATACAGATAGTTTTGTTTTGGGTTATCAAGTGCTTTTGCCAAAAAAGCCTCGCCACATTTTCAGAAGTATTAAACAGGGTTACGTTATTTTTTTCTAAATGTTCTCTCTCCAAAATATCCATGTGGATATAGACATTTTTTCTATCAAAAAATCTTTTATTGTTTTCATAAAATAACAGATTGTCAAAATCGTTTCCAAAATTTATAATATGGTTTTGGGCATTTTTTACGATGGGTGTTTTATGCGCAATTGCTTTATACCCAAGGTCCTTTACTAAATGGTCATTATAAGCCGAATCCCCATATACAGCACAACTGTCCTTTCGCAACCCTACAAAGATAAAAATAAATTCTTTTCCGATCAAATGGAGCAGCTTAAAAATAATCATAGTTACAACCAAAAAAGCACCAAATCGAGCTATTTCTATCCATATATTGACCTGATTCATTTTTATATCCATATTCATGGAATAAAGCCGTAGAGCAGAATAACAAGCGTCTATGAATGTATAGCCATTCTTTGGTTGATATATGCGGTAATAACCTATAATACCTATAATAAATGGTGTGACAGTGACGATATACAGGATAATTTTTCTTACTAGATAAATGTTTAAAAATGTTAAGATAGGCTTATGTTTTCTTTGATATGCTACTTTATCTTTATTCAATTTATTACTCCCTTGCTCTATCAAAAAGCTCTACTTCAAGTATAAGTATAGTGCCTAGCTAAAATGGTAATTAAAGTATATTCGGCAGCCACTTCAATGAGCATACCCCCTAATGACAAATATTCCCATTACTTATCGCATCATAAAATACTATATCCAGTCTAATTCTAACCCCAAAATAAAATATGCTTTATTTGTCAAACACTTTTTTGGAATAAAATTTTAGCTTTCGTAACATATTGATTTTAGAATGTGTTGGTGAGAGTTATTGTCAGTGATGAGAAAAGGGTGTTTTGGTAGAGTTAGGAAAAGGTGAAAAAGAAAAGTGAATTTTTGGTGAATTTGAGATAGAGGAATCAGGAATATGCTCATACAGTGCGGTACCCCTAGGACCGATGTGGCGGAAGGCAAAGGGTTGCCTTCCCTACTAAAAACTGTGCAAGTAATCTATCTTTGTATAATATGTAATACTATACCTATTATGTTGTTAACAAGATATATTGGAGGAAAAATGAAAAAACTAATAACCATAATAATTCTCGCTCTGATCATAGCCACAGCAACTGCAGAAGAAATAGTATATAAAGAAATGACAGCAGAGGAGCTGGTTCGATGGACGATGTACACATATTTAGATTATGAATGGAAGTCTTTTCCAGTGATTGTAACTGGCGAGGTGTGGTCCGCCGATCATTACTTAGATAGATGGTCTTTCTCTCTACTAGGAAATGAGCCAACAGACTGGGACGAATACGGATATCATTATGGATTAGGAATAGTCTTCTTTGATCCTTATCATGATAGAACATTCACAAGGGAGAATTATCCTGATATAGCAATCGGAAAAAAAATAACAATGCAAGCAGAGTCTTTTGATTGGGTTGTAGAGAAACGGTATTTTGGAGTTGTCCTGAAAGATTATAAAATACTATCTATAGAATAGAGTTCTGCAATACATTTTTTATCTTTTTAAAGAAATTTCTGGCAATCATCGGCTCTCCATATTTATATTTCTGTGCGTAGCACACAAAATATACCACGAATGTGGTATTAGCTTAATAGCTCGCAACCCAAACACGATGACCTCACCCCGAAGGGGTGAAACAACACTTGACTTCTGTCACACCCCTTCGGGGTGTATTTTTCTTTTAGATCTTCATTGCTATTAAGCTATTATCCCTTCGGGATAGAGGGCGGTGTCCTTCGGACAAATATAGCAGAAGGCAAGGGGTTACCGTCACTACGGACTTAACCACCCTGTCCACAACCCCCCGCCGTCATTCAGAGCGTAGCGAAGAATCCAGAAATTCCACTCCAATGTGGAGGGGTGGCATTTTTAAGCTTGCGGAAAAATGACGGGGTGGTTTTGACGATGTGAATGATATGTCTGCTTCGCAGAATGTGAAGGATGTGTTTATCACAACCCTCTTCGAGCGAAGCTCTTCAACGACAAACGAAGTTTGTCCTCAACGCACGCTTGCGTGCCTCAACTACACGAAGCGCTTTCATCGTCCGCAGGACACAATATTTCTAATTTCTAATTTAATCTTGACATAAAACCCTCTTTTTTTTATTTAGTAAACAGTTGAAAAAGGTCATAAAAGGGCTATTTTCAGCGAAATAACACAAACAAGAGGTACTTATGAGATATCTAAGGATTGCTATCGACGAGGCAATAAAGCTGGGTGCCGATTATGCAGATATCAGGATACAAAAGACCACCGAAGAGCATATCTATTTAGAGGACACGAACTTTAAAGAAAATATGCAGGCAGTGGTTTACGGCTATGGCATCAGGGTGCTAAAAAACGGGGCTTGGGGCTTTGCGCACAGTAATGTTTTTACGGATGAGGCTGTGCTAAAAACGGTGAAAAGAGCGTTTGAAATAGCCAAATATTCGTCCCAACTAGCAAAAGGCGAAGGCATAAGGCTGGCAAGCGAAAAAAGCTATATCGCCAGCTATAATACCCCCCTAAAAAAAGACCCATTTAGTGTGCCGATAAAGGAAAAAACACAGCTGATGCTCGATATATCGAAGCGGATGCAAAACTATGACAAGATCAAGCGGACGACCGTCTATTTTTATAGCCAAAAAGACGAAAAACTTTTCGCCAGCACACTCGGCACAGAGCTGTCGATAAACACTGTATTAGTCAATCCTATGGTGTCTGCTTATGCTGCCAATGACTCAGATATGCAAAGCCGAACCTTTGACGATGGCGGTAAGGCAACCGGTTGGGAGCTGATAGAAAGTCTGGACTTTACAAGCATTGCAAATTCTGTGGCTCAAGAGGCTATCACCAAAGTAAACGCAGAGACCCTCGGCGAAGAGGCTCGCAGGACGCTGATCCTTGACCATGGACATTTAGGGCTCACCATGCATGAATCAGTCGGTCACCCCACAGAGCTGGACAGAGTGCTTGGTTGGGAGGCTGATTATGCGGGAGTTTCCTTTGCCACACCAGAAAAATTAAAGAACTATCAATACGGCTCTCCGATAGTGAACTTTGTGGGAGACAACACTCTGGCAGGCGGCTTGGCAACAGCTGGCTTTGACGATGACGGCGTGCCCGGTCAAAAATGGCATATCATCAAAGACGGTATCTTGCAGGAATACAGCACAACCCGTGACACAGCCCCCTATATAGGTTTGGACTACTCTCGCGGTTGCAACAGAGCGACCTATTACTTCGACCAACCTATGAATAGAATCCCAAACCTGTATCTACTACCGGGTAAAGAACCATTATCCCTTTCCGACATGATTTCCAGCACCGAAGATGGCGTGTATATACAGGGCAGAGGCTCGTTTAGTATCGACCAACACCGCGTGAATTTCCAGTTCGGTGGCGATTACTTCTGGGAAATAAAGAACGGCAAGCTTTTCCGCCCGCTAAAAAAGGTGCTTTATCGCTCTTGTAACCCGGAATTTTGGAACAGCTGTGACGCTATCTGTGACGAGCGGTATTGGAAGCCATTCGGCGTGGTAAACTGCGGTAAAGGGCAACCCCCACAAACAGCCAGAATGACACACGGAGCCGCACCCAGCAGGTTTAGAAACATTCGCGTAGGAGGTAGCAAATGAAAGAAATATTACGCAAACATATAGATTTTATGCAAAAACACGCAGCAGCAGACGATTATGAGATCACGATATCTATGAGCGAAAGCCAGGATACCCGCTTCGCCCAAAACTCTGTTACGCAGCACATCGGAGGCGATTTTTGGCAGGCACATTATCGCTGCACGATAGATAAAAAAGTGGGGACATACAGCACGACCCTAATAGACGAGGAAAACCTGCTACTATGTATCCAAAAAGCCGAAGAAATAGCCAAAAACAACTCACCCGATGATGACTACTCCCCCACTATGAAAAGCGAAAAATTCACCGAGAGAAAAACATACTTCCCCTCTGTGGAAAAGCTCGACACAGCCAAGATGATAGAGATTATCAAAAAATGTATCGACAAGGCAGAGGCGAAAAACGCAAAGGTTTCAGGTATCCTGTCAAAGCAAATAAACACCAAGATGTATGTCACCAAAAACGGCTTTGTCGGATATGAGCATAGCTCAAATGTGGAAATCTCTATGACTATGGCAGCAGGGCATATCGAGACGAATATCGCTTATGGACACAGCGATTTTGACAGGCTAAAAATCGACGAGATACTATCGCAAATCGAAAGCCAGTTTGACGCCCTGTCAGAGATGAAAAGTATGGACTTTGCACCTATCCCGGTGATACTGCGTCCGCAAGCTGTGGCACAGCTGTTTATGCATGCTATCTGGTTCGGTTTTCAGAGGAAAATGGCTGACCAAGGCATGACACCTTTTACAGGACTGATAGGCAAAAAATGCCTCGGCGAAAAGCTGAATTTCCGCAGTAGTATATCCGACCCAGACCTGTGTCCGTCCCACTTTTCCAGTGCCTTAGTCTATAAAGACATAGATTGGGTAAAAGCAGGAGTGCTGGAAAACCTCACCACCAGCCGTGATTGGGCAGCCAAAAACAACCTGCAACCTTGCCAACCGTATAATATGATCATAGACGGCGAAGGGCTTTCCGAAGAGGAACTAATGAAAAAAGTGCCACGCGGACTGATAGTAAACAACCTGTGGTATATTCGCCTAAACGATATGAAAACATCCGACTTCACAGGTATGACGCGTGACGGGGTGATCTACTTCGAGGATGGCAAATGCAAGCACAGTGTGAACAATTTCCGCTTCAATGAGCAGTTTATAGACCTCACCATGCGGATACTCGCCACTGGCAAACCAAAACAAATAGATAGCGGCACCAAAGTGCCTCCTATCCTGATAGATAACTTTAACTTCGTGGATAAAACCACTTTTTAAAGGGTATAATTAACGGGAATATGTGTGAGAGATTGCACATATTCCCGGTTTAGTAGACTAAAAGAGCAGTAATGACAATAAAAGAATTTAGGAAAAGATTTGCCAAGATCAGAAAGCAAGGCTATACTCAGAGCCTGCGAAAAGGACCGACAGGATAATGTAGCTAGAAGTGTGAGAAAAGGTGGAAAAGTGGTTTATGTGGTTGGGAATAGGACTGTAAAGAATGTCCAGCTGCCCACAGACCAATTTATCGCAGAAATATTTGAAAATAGCGGTTTTACCCACCTGTTTACCTATGAAAGAGCGATATCATCGAAGTCTATGCCCACCAGAAATTCTCCCACAAACAAAGCAGGTAAGACCACCACTACCATGAATTATGAATATATAGTGGTGTGCGAAAAATAGGGGAGTAGGACACCTTATTTTTCCCCGCTCCTGTGGAGAGGGGTGTCTGCGGAGCAGACGGGGTGTGGGTTTTTCCTCCGTGCGAAGCACACATTATTTTTCCCCGCTCCTGTGGAGAGGGGTGGCAGGCTTGCCTGACGGGGTGTGGGTTCATCTGCCACATCTATATGGAGAGCGGGACGCTCTCCGCTACGCATCCTTCCCTACGATAAGTAGAATGCCAAAATATTGTAACAACTTTAAACAGTTATTGTTTTTTCTATATACATCAGAGGAAAAAAATGGAAAAAACAGAGACAGAAATCACAAATTTTATCAGAGACATCATAAACAATGACCTAGCGAGTGGAAAGCATAAAAGCGTTGTTACCCGCTTTCCGCCTGAGCCAAACGGTTATTTGCATATAGGTCATGCGAAGGCGATATGTATAAATTTCGGCATAGGCAGGGATTATCGGGGCGTTACGCACTTGCGTTTTGACGACACAAACCCCGAAAAAGAGGACATCGAATTTGCCGAAGCTATCAAAGAGGACATCAAATGGTTGGGCTTTGATTGGCAAGAGAAATTATTTTGGGCAAGTGATTATTACGACAAGTTATATGAGTTTGCTGAGCTGCTAATCAAGGACGGCAAGGCTTTTGTGTGTGATTTATCGCAAGAACAGATGAGGCAAACCAGAGGCACGCTGACAGAACCGGGCGAAAACAGCCCTTATCGTGACCGCAGTATAGATGAGAATTTAGATTTGTTTCGGCGAATGAAGACGGGGGAGTTCGACGAAGGTGCAAAGTCCCTGCGGGCAAAGATAGATATGGCTTCGCCGAATATGAACCTGCGTGATCCTGTGATTTACCGCATAAAAAAGGAGCACCACCACCGCACAGGCGACAAATGGTGCATTTACCCGATGTATGACTACACACACTGCATATCGGACGCCTTAGAGGGTATCACGCACAGCTGCTGTTCACTCGAATTTGAGGACCACAGGTGTCTCTATGATTGGTTTTTGGACCAGTTACCCGTTCCGTGTCATCCCCAACAAATAGAGTTTGCCCGCTTGAATCTGACTTACACAGTTATGAGCAAAAGGTGGCTGCGTAATTTGGTTGAAAATCACCATGTAAACGGCTGGGATGACCCGCGTATGCCCACGCTTTCTGGCATGAGGCGTCGAGGCTTTACCCCTGAATCTATCGTTAGGTTTATCGAAAAGATAGGTGTGGCAAAGGCTATATCAGTGGTCGATTTTGAGCTATTGCAATTTTGCCTGCGCGAAGACCTAAATCAAAAGGCACAGCGGGTCATGGTCGTGCTTGACCCGCTCGAAGTGGTGATAGAGAATTATCCTGCTGATACTGTGGAATATTTAGATGCAGAGAACAACCCCGAAGATGAGGCAGCAGGCACTCGGCAAATACCTTTTAGTCAAAGGATTTATATCGAAAGGGACGACTATGTGGAGACAGCGCCAAAGGGCTGGTTTCGCTTTACAGTGGGGGCAGAAGTCCGCTTAAAGCATGCGTATTATGTCACTTGCGTCGATGCTGTCAAAGACCCACAAGGGAAGGTCACACAGCTGATCTGCACTTATGATCCGCAGTCAAAAGGTGGCTGGACGAACGACGGTCGCAAAGTGAAGGGGACTTCACACTGGGTGTCAGCCGACCACGCTGTGAATGTGGAGGTCAGGCTATATGAACATCTTTTCGATAAAATCGACCCTATGGCAGTGGAAGAAGGGCAAGACTACACCGCAAACCTAAACCCGAACTCGCTGACAGTCCTGCAAGATTGCATAGCAGAACCTTCTGTGGTTTCTGCCAAAAAAGGTGATAAATTTCAGTTTCTACGGCAGGGATATTTTTGCGTGGATTATGACAGCACTAACGAAAAGCCGGTGTATAATAAAGTGGTGGGGCTGAAATCAAATTATAAATTATAAATTATAAATAGCATGGTGTCCTGCGGACGGGTTTAAATTCCCATCCAATTTTGGAGGGGTGGACGCGCTAGCGGACGGGGT
>WRIO01000041.1 GCA_009782695.1 Candidatus Cloacimonadota bacterium | reverse complement strand
TTTTGTGCGTACCAAGCTGAAAAACCTGGAAACCGGCCAGGTGCTGGAGCAGACTTTTCGTTCCGGCGCCAAGGTTGGCCGGCCCGACCTGGAACAAAAAAATATGCAGTACCTGTACCAGGAAGGCGATCAGTTTGTATTTATGGACAACCAGAGCTATGAACAGATACCCATCGACATAGAGGACATCGGGGACGCCATAGTTTACCTCAAAGAAGGAATGGATATCGAGATGCTTCTCAGTGAAAAAGGCGAAGTAATGGGGATCGACCTGCCTACAACCGTTATCCAAGAAATCACCGAAGCCGAACCAAATGTAAAAGGAAACACCGCCTCCGGTAGCGGTAAAAAAGCTGTGACAGAAACTGGTCTAGCCGTGATAGTGCCATTCTTTGTGGAAGTCGGCGACAAGATAAAAATAGACACCCGAAACGGAAATTATATCGAAAGAGCATAAGACTAAAGCCTCACCAAAACTAGTTCAACACCTCAAACAACGGCGTTCTGCCAAAAATAAAAAAAAACAAAACAGTAAGAAACAAGACAATTCATATTACAAAAGGAGCAAAATATTATGAATAAAAAGACTTACCTACTGATAATCCTCATTTCAGCCCTCTGCACGTTATGGAGCCAAGCGCCCATCTACTCAGGGACTGGAAACTTTACGAAACTCGAAGAGACAGACACTATCACCACAGGGTTTTATGTGCTGACAGACCTTTTGGGAACAAAAGCTTTGACACCCACTTTGGAATATGGGCAATTAGAAGCCTCAGACCTGACACCAGCCAACTTTGATGGGGACGACATAGTGAACCCTTCACTGAACATAGTTTGGCATATCACAAATGCTGGCTATAATGTATATCATATAGCAAAGGTAGACTGGCAATGCATAGCAGCAGCACCCCCAAATTTATCTTTTTCAGCAAATACAAATGCGACGGCTCATTGGGATATATATCGTTCTACTAGCCCTACCAAAAGTGGCTGGGTGATTAAAAACTCACAAGGGACAAACCCTTGTATGCAATACTCAGAATCCTCAGACGTATGGCTACTGTTACCAGAAGCGAACACAACTGTAGAACATTCCGAACTGTATAGATTGGACGACCCGATAGAATACGAGCGGATAGTAAACGCAGCAGATTTAGTTAGCGGGTATTACGTAGTGCTAGGAGCTTCAGCGACCACAAGTGCCGCTACTACTACGAATCGGGCTATGGATACCAGTGGATCAACAACGAACTCTATGCCAGTAAAAGAGATTTTTTATAATACTTCAACCCTTTATGCGCCTGAGAGCAGTGTGTGGAGAATAGATAGGGCTGGCGATTTGATATCTTTTTTTAGCGTGGAAAAAGAGGAATATATTCAATATAATACTACAGGAGCCAATATTACTTTAGTTTCTAGTTTAGGGGAAGAGGGAAAATTTGGTATTTTAAATACTTTTGGAACTTATACACCAGGGCACAAGTTTCTCCGAATTCATTGTGCAGGGGATACTACGAGATTCCTCCAATATAATAGCAGTGCAAGCATGTTTAGGATTTATGGTGGCACCCAAAACAACCTAGCCTTTTTCAAGATGGACTTACCGCTCGAGCCACTTACGCAGGTAGCCACCCCGAATATAGTTGCCTCTATTCCTGCTCCTCGCCACAATCCTTTTACAGTGACTATTTCTTGCGACACAGCAGATGCAGATATTTACTACACCACAGACGGTTCAGACCCCGATTTACCCGGAGCCACCCTTTATGCAGGCACCCCTATTAGCATCACAGCAGCCTCCACCACAGTGAAGGCTATAGCCAAAAAAGCAGGCTTTGATGACAGCGAAGAGGCATCTGTGGTTTATGCCATCACGACTGCATTGCCTGTATTTTCCGTTTCTGGCGGTTTGTATCATACTACTCGGACTGTAGCACTCTCTTGCACCACCACTGATGCCGATATTTTTTACACTTATGGCAGTGGCACTCCTGACCTGCCCTATACAGAGCCTTTGGAAATAGCTGAGACTACTACTGTGCGGGCTATTGCTACTCACACAGAATATGGCGAGACAGCAGTGGCATCAGTGACCTATACCATCACAGATCCTTTTGAAGGGACATTTACCCGTATCACAAGCCTTGACGATATAGAGACAGGGCTTTACGTGATAGCCAGTGGGGTAAATGGTATGAAAAATAATGTCCACTCGGGCAATTACTTTGAAGTAGAAAACGTCACTATTTCAGGCGATGAGGATGATGAAATAGAAGACCCAAATTCAAACTTTGTTTGGTTAATAGAAAACCACAATGACGGAGAATACTACCAGATTATCTCGACTTTAAACGACCAATATCTGGCTTATGAGGGGAACCCAAGCAGTGGTAATAACAATGCTTGGTTGCACGAAACAGGTGACACCGATGTAGAAAAGTGGTTCATCGAAGCTGCAAGCGGACTTTTCCTGATAGAGAATGCGAATGCGTCCAATACCAGATATTTAAAGTATAATACTGGCTCCCCCCGTTTTGCATGCTATCTTTCAGGTCAAACCAACCCTGCACTTTACAAATACACTCCCCAAGTCCTCGAGCAGCTACACCCACCGGTGATTTCGCCTCACGCAGGGACTTACAACACAGCTATCGAGGTAACCATAGCTCCTGCCACAGAAGATTCTGGGGTTAGTGTGGCTATTTATTACACCACCGATGGCTCGCAGCCAGATGAAGATTCTGAGCTATACACAACTAGCTTTACAGTCGATGAGGACACTTATGTAAAGGCAGTCTCCTATGCTGCAGGTTATCTCCCCAGTGATGTGACGACAGCCCACTATATCATCGACCTGGACGATGCAGCTGAAGTGGAATTTTATCCGTCAGCAGAGGCTCCGCACCACAATCCTTTTACGGTTCAGCTCCACTCAAACACCGTAGATGCTGAGATTTATTACACCTTAGACGAGAGCGACCCTGCCTTGCCAACAGCTATTTTATACGATGATGAGCCTTTGGAAATCACAGCTCCAGTTACCACTATCCGGGCGATAGCTAAAAAGACTGGTCTGACCGATAGTGAGGAAACTACTGTTACTTATGAGATAACCACTGCTGACCTTGTTTTTTCTGTGTTGAGTGGCACTTTTACCACCCCACAGACTATCGCCCTGACCTGCTCCACGATAAGTGCTGAGATCTATTACACCACCGAAGATGAGACACCAGCTGTCCTGTATACAGAACCGCTTGAGATAGTAGAGACTACCACTATAAAGGCTTTTGCTACCCATGATGATTACGGCGACTCAGATGAGGTTACGCATACCTACACTATCGAATTTCCACAAGTGGCAACGCCTGTTTGCACTCCTTTAGCTAGCGCAGCACAGCACAATCCTTTTGAGCTGACTATCACCTGCACTACAGACGGAGCCGATATATATTACAGTTTAGACGAGAGCACACCGAGCCTGCTATACTCTGAACCTTTAGAACTAGATAGCCCAAGCACTACTATCCGGGCTGTTGCTAAAAAGCTATATATGACAGAAAGCGAAGAAGTGACAGCCGAATACAATATCACCACTGCGTTGCCCGTATTTTCCGTAACAGCAGGGGTTTACAGCACGCCTTTTGAGCTAGCTCTGAGTGGTGCCACCACTGACTCTGAGATTTACTATACCTTGGGTGAAGGCACTCCAGACCTGCTCTATACAGACCCCCTCGAAATCACTGAACAAACTACTGTGCGAGCCTTTGCTACCCATACAGAATATGGCGAGTCAGCTGTTGTTTCGGCTACATATTATTTTTCTGAAACTTATGAAGGGACCTTTACCCGTATATCAAGCGTGGATGATATAGAGACAGGGTATTATGTGATAGCAGCGGGAGTAAATGGCATGAGAAATAATGCCCACTATAGTAATTACTTTGAAGTCCTCGGCGTGACGCTTACAGGCGAGGAGAATGACGAGATAGAAGACCCGACTTCCAATCTGGTTTGGTATATAGAGAACCATAATGACGGGGAATACTACCAGATAATCTCGATTTTGAATGACCAATATCTAGCTTATGAAGGGGATCCAAGCAGTGGTAATAACAATGCTTGGTTGCACGAAACAGGTGACACAGATGTAGAAAAGTGGTCCATCGAAGTCGTAAGCGGGCTTTTTCAGATAAAGAACGTAAATGCCACTAATAGCAGGTATTTAAGATATAACAGTAGTGCCGATCCTAATCGTTTTGCTTGCTATCTTTCGACTGCGTTAGGTATGCAAAATCCTGCACTTTACAAATACACTACCGATGCCCTAGTGCAGCTACACCCACCTGTAATAACACCTGAAGAAGGGATTTATAACACTCATATAGATGTAACCATAGTCCCTGCCGAAGAGGATGAAGGAATAGATATCAGTATTTATTACACCACCGACGGCACAGACCCAGACCAAGATTCTACTCTATACACAGGTAGTTTTTCTGTCGGTGACGACAATGATGATACTATGGTAAAAGCAAAAGCTTATGCAGCAGGTTACAGACCCAGCGTAGTGGCGTCAGCTCATTATGAGATAGACCACATCCACACTCAAGAAGTGCATTTTTATCCCTCTGAGGATGCACCTCACCACAATCCTTTTACAGTGGAGCTGCACTCACATACAGAAGACGCAGATATTTACTACACCTTAGACGAAAGCGACCCTGATTTGCCGACTGCTATTTTATATGACGGTGACCATATAGATATTTCGGGATCTATTACTACTATCCGGGCTATAGCCAAAAAGGATGGGCTCTATGATAGTCCAGAAACTACAGACACTTATGAGATAACCACTGCTGACCTTGTGTTCTCGGTAGCTGGTGGCACTTTTACCACTCCGCAAACCGTAGAGCTGACCTGCTTGACAATCGGTGCAGAGATATATTATACTTTTGAAGAAGACACCCCAGACTTGCTATATACAGAGCCTTTAGAAATCTCTGAGACCACTACTATCCGGGCTTTTGCTAGCCACTCAGAATATGGAGAGTCGGCTGTTGTTAGCGCTTCTTATGTATTCACTACTGTTATAGAAGGGACATTTACCCGTATCACCAGCGTAGAGGATATAGAGACGGGGTATTATGTGATCACTAGTGGGGCAAATGCGATGACAAATAATATCGATGGCACTAGTTTTTACTCTACTTCGGTTACCTTGACAGGTGCTGACGATAGCGAGATAGAAGACCCTTCTAAAAATGTGGTCTGGTATATCGAATATTTACAAACTGAGCAAAAATACACTATCCAATCTGCTATGACAGATGAATACCTTGATTTTCACGGAACAGCAAACGCTATATATGTTAGCCAGGAAGTCACCGATGACCAGCAAAAATGGACTATCGAAATAGTTGAAGATAGCGAACTCTTTGAGATTAAAAATGCTGAGACTACAAATAGATATGTCAGGTATAACGCTACAGACACCATACCTCGATATAGGTGTTATACCGGCGGTCAAACCAACCCTATGCTGTATAAACTGGAACAACCACTGCCGACAGATCAAGTCGCCACACCGGTGGTAACCGCAAGCGCCCCTGCCCCACACTACAATCCTTTTACTGTCAGTATCTCCTGCGCCACAGAAGACGCCTTGATTTATTATACCGTAGACGGCACAGACCCAGCTCCTGCCACAGCGTTGCTTTATGAAGGCGTTGCTATCGAAATAGCCCTTTACACCACCACCTTAAAAGCTATTGCGGTAAAAACAGGTATGTGGGACAGCGAAGTAACCACCAGAGAATACACTATATCCACTGCAAATCCTGTATTTTCAGTAGCTGGTGGGCTTTATCATGAACCATTTGAACTAGCTTTATCTACCGTAACCACTGGTGCAGAAATATATTATACTTTTGAGGGTGGCACTCCAGACCTGCTTTATACAGAACCACTCGAAATCGCCGAAACCATTACTATCCGGGCTTTTGCTACTCACCCTGAGTTTGGGGAGACAGATATTGTGCTTGCTACTTATTACATCCCTGCCCCATTTGAAGGGACATTTATCCAAATAGATACTACTGCTCAAGTAGAAACAGGGTATTATTTGATAACAAGCGGTGTAAATGCTATGACAAATACGAATGAAAGCAATAGCTTCTTCTCTATGACAGTTCCGCTAACAGGTGTAAACCAAAGTCAAATAACGAACCCCACAAATCAAGTGATCTGGTATATAGAATATATCCCAGCAGAGCAAAAATACACTATCCAATCTGTTTTAACCGGCGAATACATAGATTTTCACGGCACTTCAAATGCGATATATACCAGCAACGAAGTGACCAGTGACGCACAAAAATGGACTATTGCTCGCAATGAAGCTCCCCACCTCTTTGATATCATAAATGCTGAAACTACAAACAGATATGTAGCGTATAACGGTGGGGATGCCATACCTCGCTATAGATGCTATAACACAGGGCAAGCAAAACCAAGGCTATATAAACTGACAGATGATTTGGTTGTGCTAGTTCCACCTTCGGTATCTGCTTCTTGTGTGTTTGAAGAATATCACCTGGTCATGATGGGAAGCAATCCTCTTTACAATCCTTCTGGCACAGCCATTCATTACACTTTAGATGGCACAGAACCGACATTAGATTCTCCTATATGCACAGCATCTTTTTGGATTTTTGAGACCACGATAGTTAAAGCAAAATGCTTTTTGGAAGGATACACACCCAGCGAGACAGTCACCCGATATTATGATCTGGTTGTCCCTGGGGAAAATAACTATGTGAGGGTAAACACAGGTGACCTTATCGAAAATGGTCGCTATATGATAGTAGCGGAAACAGGGGGGACTTATAGTGCTATGACATTAGGACTTTTACCTGTTATAAACAAACTTACTGGCTTGGCAGTGGACGAGCAAGTCTCTATCACAGGAAATGTCATCATAAATCCAGCACAAGGTTTGGTGTGGGATATTACTGCATTAGCAACGAACACTTATGCTATCGAATGTGTGTTTGGCAATCTATTCCTCTCTTTCCCTGTTGGCACACCTGACGGGCAGATAAACTCTTCCGCCAATTTTACTGGAGCAGATGAGAGCTGGCAGATAGACTGGTCAGGGTCTGTTTTACAGATAAAGCCTGCAAATGACACCTCAAAATATCTCCAAAAGGATGAGTATATGGGGATGCTGGATGTCTTTGCTTGTTATGGTTCACCGTTTACACCTATCACGCTGTATAAATACTACGATTTGGACGCAGAGTCAAATATAAATATCACAAATATCACTCCACCGATAGACTTATTGAATCAAAATGGAGATTATCAAATATCGGCTAATGTGACCTCCGAACTGGCACTCACCAGAGTGGAGCTTCGTTTCTGGCGAAACGGTTTTTATCAGCAACCGATAGAGATGAGTATAGCCCCAAATATGCAATATACAACCACCCTCGCGCAGGGAGTTAATTTTAACCATGGCGACATACTGGCTTATTCTGTGCGTGCTGTTGATAACACGCAAGCAGAGGAAATAGTGACTGGTGGTAGCTTAGTGGCAGGCATCACACCTGTGAGTATGATACTAGATAATGGAGAAGATTATGAGGGGTTGCTAGCAAAAACCACAGGACAAGCTATCAATAATGATGGGCTACTTGCACCTGTTGAAAATAATTCTTTTTACCTGCAAGCAGGTGGCAGAGGCGTGCATATCGGAGCTGCACCCAGATTGACACCAGAACCTGCAAGCGTTGGAAATATCTATGATGTGATAGGAGAAGTCTGCTTTGATAGAGGAGCTGTGTGGGTTATTGCCACAGTCATAAATGATTTGGGGGCTGGCGAACCACTACCCATAGCAACTGGTAATATACCCTACTTCTCAGACCAAACCACTGCAAGCTCGCACGTTCGGTCTTTGGTTAGCCTAAAAAATATCAGCCTAAACACTGCTGACTATCATGAAGTCTCGGAT
>WRIO01000040.1 GCA_009782695.1 Candidatus Cloacimonadota bacterium | reverse complement strand
TGATCTCGACATTTCCCCACCCAGTGAGCACATCGGTCAAATCTGAAACATGGATAGAGTCTGACTTGTAAAAGTTCTTTTCTTCATCGGACATAGTTTCTAGCTCTACGATGTAAGCCCACCAATATTTTTCTGCATTGAACCTTTTCATAACATCTGCTTTCATCAGCCATTCTGTCTTTTCCCCAGAGTGTAATATCATCTCGAAGCTGTTTATTATCTCGTCTGGTCCTTTGTTCTTCTCGATGTTACGCACATCGATTTCTGCATTATCAGAGCATGAAAGCAGTGACATAACGAGTAGTAAAATAATATAAAATTTGTAAATATTCATCACTCTCTAACTGTTTAAGTGTTCCAAAAAGGCTTGCAAGACAGTTTCAAATTTTTGTTGTTTTTTTAGGATAAATTCTATGGCATCACGCACAGCACCATATCCACCTTCGTTTTCAGTGACCATATCGACAGTCATTTTGAAGTTATCTCTTGCATTTTTGGGTGCTATCTTGAGCTGGCACTCCTGCATTGCCAGAAAATCATTCCAATCATCACCGATATACGCTACATTGTCAAAACTTAATCCCATATCCGATAGCAGTTCTTGAAGCACTTTCTTTTTATTTAACACATTCTGATACAAGTATTTTATCTGCAAATCATCGCACCTTCTTTCTAGCATTTTCGAATACCTGCCGGTGATCACTGCTATCTGCACATCAGAAAAATGTAGCATCTTCACTCCTAATCCGTCATGGGCAGAGAAGTTTTTACTCTCACTGTACTGGCTATCATACACTATCAAGCCTTCGGTAAGCACGCCGTCACAATCACATACTAATAGCTTTATCTTTGTTAGGTCTTTCATGCACTACACCATCTCGTCCACGTAATAGATGATATCGTCTAACTTCCTTTTGGGGACATGGTGCACACTATTTTGGTCTCGCCAATATTTTATACTACCACTACTGTCCACCTCGTCTATCACCACTGTCTCGGCTGGCTTACCCATAGCTATCACCAAAACTATCTCTTTACTGTCATCCAAGCGCAGTATGGTTTTTAGATTTTTCTTTTGGAAAGCACCTATCATACAGCAACCAAGCCCTTTTTCAGAGGCTGCTAACTGGATAGTCTGCCCTAAGATACCAGGGTCAAAATTCACTGCCTGAACAAAATCTTTTTCGGTAAATAGAACAACATAAGCCGTCGGTCGTTCAGTTTGCGCGGGACCTTGCCAGTCCTCTAAATATCCTGCCCAAGACAGAAGCGGAAAGATAGCATCATTGTGTTGCTTTTGGTTTGAAAGTAGAAACTTTATCAGCTGTCTATTTGCAGCCGAAGGAGTGAGTCTGGCTGTGTCTATAATATCTTCTAGCACCTCGTCAGGGATGACATGCGTGCTATCAAATCGCCGAAAACTTCTAGCATTTTTTACTAATTCTTTAAACATTTTTTTCTCCTGTGTGATATTTTGATCTTTAAACAGCTACTGGAATATGCTTTATTTGCTTTCCAGCTTGGTAGTTAAGTAGCTTAAAATCATCTACTTTAAACTGATAAAAGTCTTTGACTTCCGTATTTATCTTCAAAAGAGGAGCTTCATACTGTTCCCGCTCTATCAGCTCCTCGACCAATGGGATATGCCTGTCATAAATATGGGCGTCTGCTATGATATGCACTAGCTCTCCTGCTTGCAAGCCGGATACTTGGGCAAACATAATCAGCAAAACTGCATACTGGCAAACATTCCAATTATTAGCAACCAAAATATCTTGCGACCGCTGATTTAATATCATATTTAGCTTGCTTCCTGTCACATTCAAAGTCACCGACCAAGCACAAGGTTGAAGACCCATTTCCTTTAAATCGTCATGATTGAATATATTTGTGACCATGCGACGGCTTGATTGACTATTTTTCAGGGTCTGCAAGAGCCAATCTACCTGGTCCATTTTTCCTTCTGGGAAGTCGATTATCCTCCCTAACTGATAGCCATAAGCTTTTCCGATAGTTCCCTTCTCGTCTGTCCATGCGTCCCAGATTTTACTGTTTAGGTCTTTTACATCGTTCGATTTTTTTATCCAAATCCAGATGATCTCATCTATGGCTGTTTGTAAGTTAGTGGGGCGCAAGGTCATGATGGGGAACTCATCTGCTAGATCATATCTGTTTACTACTCCGAATTTTTTTATCGTGTGGGCAGGGGAGCCGTCTTCCCAACGGGGACGAACATTCTCTCCCACAGAGGAATACCCTGTGGTGATAATATCTTTGCACATCGAGACAAATATTTTATCTGCCCTACTCATTTTTTATTCTCCTGCATGATAGCCACACTGTTGCTTGTCCCTATGCGGTTTGCTCCTGCTTTCATCATATCTATTACTTGCTGGCGTGTCTTGATACCACCAGAAGCCTTTACCCCCATATAATCACCCACTGTGTCGCGTATGAGCTTTACCGTCCTTGCTTCTGCCCCTTTGGTGCTAAAGCCAGTGGATGTTTTAATAAAGTCGGCACCGGCTTTTTTATTTATCAAACTTGCTATCACTATCTCTTCATCAGTAAGCAAACATGTCTCTATGATTGCTTTTAGCTTTATGTTACTCTTTATCTCGACCTTTATCACTATTAATTCTGCGAATACAGTCTGGTAATACCCATCTTTTAATGCTCCGATGTTTATGACAAAATCTACTTCTTTTGCACCGAGTCTTGTGCAATCAAGCGCCTCGTTCACTTTTATATACAGCTCATTCATACCCAAAGGAAAACCAGCTACACTACATATATTCTTAATCTGCTTTCTTTTTTTTAATAATGATACATAATAGGGATGCACACATATAGATTTGAAATTATATTTTTCGTATTCATCTGCCAACCGTTCTATGTCTTCTTCTAAAGCAGAAGCATGTAATAATGTATGGTCTATATGCTTATTTATATTTTCTAAGTCATATTCAACCTTGTTCGACTTTTTGACTCGGCACTTAATACAATCCAAGCAAATATCATGGGCTGCACCGCAATTACACTTTTTGATATCTCCCCGTATAAAATATGTTGATTTCTGTTCTGCCGCCCTGATCACCTCGCAGTCTTCACATTTTTCCCAGACCTCATGGTCTCTACCGCATAAACATTCGCCATCAGAACGCAATTCGAATATCTCTAATGCTATGTCTTTTATGTTTATCATACTTTATCCTCCTGTAAAATTTTTACTATCGTTTTGGGATATATCTCGTGTTCTATTTTTATCACAGTATCAGCTATCTCTTGGGGTGATATGCACTTTGAAATATCACAACTTTTTTGTTGTAATATTTTGCCTTCATCATAATGCTCATTTACCAAATGAACTGTCGCTCCACTGACTGTTTCCTTGCTTTTAAATACTGTCTCGTGCACATACATTCCATACATCCCCTTGCCACCATATTTCGGTAGCAAAGCAGGGTGGATATTGACTATTGGAGTCTTTATCCTTTGCAAAAACTCGCGGGGTATCTTTCTGATAAAGCCCGCTAACACTATCAAATCAAGCTCATAAGTCTCACATAAATCTATCAATGACTTATCAAAATATTTCTTATCTAAAAAATACACTATTTTGATGTCTTGCTGCCTTGCTAACTCTATCACAGGAGCAGAAGCATCAGTAACTAACAAGAACTCTATTTGTATATCGCATTTATTCTCTTTTATATATTCACAGATATTCCGAAAGTTCGACCCCCTACTGTGACCACTTGTCAATATTGCTATTTTTTTCATTTTAGTTTCTTTTTCAATTTCTGATTTCTAATTTTAACAAACCACCCCGTCAAATAAGTTTGCCACCCCTCCAAATTGGATGGGAATTATCGGTGTGCTTCGCACGGATGCTTTTTGGACATAGGGACGATGCCCGCTACAAATTATCAGTTGGCACAAATTTTATACCTAGCTCGTTAACTTGTTTTTCTGCGACTGTCGAAGGGGCTTGACTCATTAGATCAACCGCTTTGAGCGTTTTTGGGAATGCTATCACATCACGAATAGACTCTGCTTGGGTGAGTAGCATAACCATTCTGTCAATGCCCGGGGCTATACCTCCATGTGGAGGAGTGCCATATTTTAGAGCGTTTATAAAGAAACCAAATCTATCCTCTAACTCGCTTTCTGTGTATCCCAATAAATCAAAGATTTTCTTTTGAATATCATATCTGTGGCACCTGATACTTCCAGAGGATAGCTCCATTCCATTGCAAACTAAATCATACAGCTGCCCTTGGATATCTTTGATTTTGTCGGGGTGGTCAAAATAAGGCAGATGCTCCTCTTTCGGCAGGGTAAACATGTGATGAGCAGGTTCCCAGCACTTCAAGTCATCATTATATTCAAAAAGCGGGAAGTCTGTTATCCAACAGAAGGCAAACTTGCTGCTATCTATCAGACCCAAATCTTTGCCTAATTGGTTTCGTATGCCTGCCAACACTTTAAAAGACTGCTTGTCATCATCTGCTGCAAAAAGCACTAGATCACTCTCTTTGGTTATTTTACTGAGTTTCGCTTTCTCTTCTTCATTTAAAAACTTTGCTATACCACCGTCAAAAGCACCATTTTGATATTTTACAAAAGCAAGCCCTTTTGCATCTAAATGTTTAGCTAAATCTGTGAGAGTATCGAGTTGTTTTCTTGTGTAGTTAGCACAATTTGGTGCTATCACGCAGCGAACCTTGAACCCGCTTGCGATAGCTTTTTTAAACACTTCAAACTCTGTGTGAGTAAATACATCAGTGACATCTTGTAGCTCAAGCCCAAACCTGATATCAGGCTTGTCACTACCAAACCTTTCCATAGCCTCGATCCAAGAAAACCGCACTATCGGTCGTGGGATATCATAATTTATGGTCTCTTTCCACACATACACAAATAGCTCTTCTATCAAATCATATATCTGCTGCTCACTCACATAACTCATCTCTATATCAAGCTGGGTAAACTCTGGTTGTCTATCAGCACGCAAGTTTTCGTCACGAAAGCAACGGGCTATTTGAAAATACCTGTCCATACCACCTATCATAAGCAGTTGCTTGTATATTTGGGGTGACTGTGGCAGGGCAAAGAATTTGCCAGGATACACTCTACTGGGGACGAGGTAATCACGCGCTCCTTCGGGAGTGGATTTCATCAAGATGGGGGTCTCTATCTCATAGAAGTCACGGGTGTGGAGAAATTCCCTGATTTTATACACCATTTTGTGCCGCAATATCAAGTTCTTTTGCAGCTTTTCCCTGCGTAAGTCCAAATATCTGTATTGTAAACGCAAGTCTTCTTCTGCCATTACATTTTCGTTTAGTTGAATAGGTAGAGGCTCTGATACATTTAGAATAAATGCTTCTGTCACAGCTATCTCTATCTCGCCAGTGAACATACTTTTGTTTTTATTCTTATCATCGCGTGCAGATACTATGCCCTTTATAGCCATCACATACTCATGTCGGACATCTTTTGCTTTGTTGTAAGTCTCTGCATTTTCAGGGGGAAACACGCATTGCACGATGCCTTTTATATCCCGTAAATCTATAAAAATCAATCCCCCTAAATCTCTGCGTTTGTTCACCCAACCCATAATCAAGACTTCCTGACCGCGTAAACTGCCGTCTAGCTCACCACAGTAATGGGTTCGTTTAAGATCTCCTAATAAATCTATCATTTTCTATCCTTATCCAATTATTTTCTATTTCCACAAAAAATTATAGTGTGTTTTTTGTCAATAGTTTTATCTTTTATATCGAACTTTACCATCGTGAATGTAAAAAATGACTTTCAAAAATATATAAGCTAAAATGGTTTTATCTATTATATTTTGTCTATGCAAACTCCTTAACACAACAATAAAAAAGGGCTGAATCACTTCAGCCCTACCATGTTATATTCTTATTTCATCAAAATCATTTTTTTAGTTACTACGCTATCATCTGTCTGCACACGGTAAAAGTATAGCCCACTGCTTACACTATTTCCAGCGTCATCGAAACCAGTCCAGACCACGCTGTGATGACCTGATGTATGGAGCTCATTTACTAACCTCTTTACTCGCTGCCCCTTGATATTATACACATCTATCTTGACATTGCTGTCTCTCGGTATGGCATAAGCGATCACTGTTTCGGGATTGAACGGATTCGGGTAGTTTGACACTGTCAACTTTGTAACGGCAGGAACTGGTGGTTCTGTATCGTTTTTCGCATTTAGTCTCATGATTTTCCTTTCCAAATCCTCTTGGATAGCATAAAACTCTTCATAAGTAGTTGGCTGATAGGTAGCACTTGGAATAGAGCGAACATTTTCTAAAACCAAGATCAAATAAAGGTGAGCTGCTTCGAGCTCCAGCAGGATAGAGTCGATATCATCAGGGTCGTCGATGTCCTCTAATAGATCATTTATCACCTGCATTGCTTCTACATAATCCTCATCTAAGACCTTTGAGGTCAATGTAGCATAACCTAAATGAATACCAAAGACCTCCTCCTCTAAACCGGCTATAAATTCATTTAAGTATTCTGTGCGACCTTCTATCGCCGAAGCCAGATATGGTAATAGAGTTAGAGCAGACAGAACTTCACTATTTAAGGATACTACATCAGCATTTTCCTCTATAAAATCTTGTAGCTCATCATAAGCTCTTTCATATTCTCCCTCATACATAGCCTCAAGAGCCTCGATATACTGGGTGTATGCGTTCATAACAGCTGGATTTGTTGGGTAACCTAAATCAAAGCTAGAAAGAGATGGATAGAAAAGGTCTGAATCAGAGGTAGGAACGTTTACATTATAGCTAGCTATCGGAGGGGTAAAATCTCCAAAGGCATAAAAATAATGCTGTTGGGGGAACAAAAAGACAGCCGGATTGGTGTTTCCACAACCTACATAAGAAAAACCAGAGGAACCGTTTGCTGACAGTCCAAAGGAAGGCCATTTATTTGCACGACAGTAAATATCATAGTTCTTATTCCCCCTGATGATAGATCCTATGGAGAGAGTACTCCTGGTCAAACTAGTGCTATAAAATCCCGCACCATCATACACATCATCTACATAAGAAAGGTCTTTTCCATTGCCATAAACTTTTGTGTTCTTTAAGAAAATAGAACCAGTTGACACAAATACACCTATCCCTTGGTTACTATATACCTCGCTGTTTCGCAACTGTGAGACATATCGTAATGTATCGACTTCCACCTGATAAGGTATGATTCTAGTAGAGGGAACAGAATGTTCTTTTACCTCTTTGACTACAGCTATATCAAATAGATAAACACCATGTGAAGCATTATTGTGAATAGTAGAGTTATCGATGTTCAGAGTTCCTTGTAATGCGGAGATTGGGTGGTCATTGTCTCTATAAATCATATTGTCGATAAGGATATTCGATCGCACGGCATTAAACTTTCCTATGTTTTCTATTATGATATCATTAAATTTAACCGTGCTGGTAGAGACATTAAGGGAGCTTATATCGCTTATTATCGAGCTCCTAATATGGCTTGTAAAAGGAAACTCATTTGAAGATGCGCAGTCGATAAATGTTATACCAGTCCATCGGCTCCCATCTATACCTGTGATAGTAGTGCCTGCTTCAAAATCTGCTTCGCTTTTGTTTAAGATTATACGAGATCCAAGAAGGTCTTCGCTAATTTTTTCAGACTCACCTTTTATGGTAGAATCTGAAAGTAGATTGAGATGGCTATAGCCCTTTATCTCTACATTACTGTGATTTAGCAACGATAAAGAGGATTCATATTGTAATGTCATTGAAGAGTGGTTATCTATAGTAAAAGAGCTTCTATTCATTGCAATTGCAGAATCATCTGATAAGATGATTTGGCTCTCTTCCGCAGTAAATTTTGAGTTATTTGCCATATTTATCGATGAATTTTCGAGATATAGCTGCTCGATAATATTTGCCGATAAATGACCACTGTTTACGATACTCACATTTGTTGACATAAATGATACATAACTTTCAGATTCACCAACGAATTCTAAAAGAGCGTCATTCCCATTG
>WRIO01000039.1 GCA_009782695.1 Candidatus Cloacimonadota bacterium | reverse complement strand
CTAAATTACAATCCAAAATATCAGGGATTGCGGGTTAGTTATTTTGACCGACATAAGATCAGCGGAGCTATTGCAGTGTCAGAAGGGCAATCAGCTTATGTCACTTTCGCTGGAGTAGAGGGTAAACAGGGACCATATTACTTGCGACCTGCCAACGTGCAGCAGAGTGTAAAAATAGTGTCGGGGACTGAGTCTATTTGGCTAAACGGGAAGCTAATGAGTCGCGGTGTCGACTATCGGATAGATTACAATGAGGGGTCGATAGAGTTTTATGTGAAACATTTTATATCGAGCAACAGCCGAGTGCAAGCATCCTTCCAATACAGCGATGAACACTACCGAAAAGACACCACTCTGGCAGCCACAGAGCTGAATATTACTAATAGATGGAAGATAAAATCTGCTCTGGCGTTGCAAACTGACGACAAAAACAACCCCCTGACCGAAAGTTTGACACCTGCTGATAAGGAACTTCTAAAAATTGCGGGTAAAAACAATGTCTATATTGCGGGTGAAAGTTTTATTGGTAATGGCTATGGACTTTACAGAAAGAGCAAAATTCAACTGGAAAACGGCGAAACTAAAACTATTTTTATATACGCAAAAGGTCAACCTGATAGCGATTATAATGTGCAATTTACCTGGTTTGGGGAAGGAAAAGGTGATTATAGACAAGTTACACCTTCGCGTTTTGATTACGTGGGTGAAGGCATAGGCGACTTTTTGCCACTGAGAGAGATAGTAGCACCTGAGCATAAGGCAAATTACGATTTTTCAATCGGTTACACCCATGATATATGGAGTCTTTACGCTGAATCACTTGTATCAGAATATGACCAAAATACCTTCTCTGACCTGCCAAAGAGTGACAATATCAGCCATATTCACCATATACAAACCACCATAGCACCAGAATGGGACAGGTTCTGTCCCGAAGCAAATATCTGGTATCGCTATAAACACAAAAACCTTTTCACTTTCGCGGATATCAGAAAACCAGAGGAAGTGTATATGTTCTATTCCTTGCCGGTCATAGACTCTTTAAGCTCATCACAGGCTGCAGCAAATCTAAAAACGCTTTCTTTTGAGATTCTCCAACAGGAAACAGAATATAAAATAATAGCTTACGAAAACATCAAGCAGAACCAATTGTCGCTATATCAAAAACTGATAGTTGGGCAGAAATACCCTGAATTTAGCTATAAATACGACTTCGCAAGCAGTGATAATCAGATAAATAACGAGCTCCAAAATATCACCATCCATGAACCGGAGGTAAGATACACATTAAAAGCTCTGTCGCTACGGTCAAACATGAGAAAATATGAAAGTAAACAAAAGGCTCTTTGGACAGTGGGGGAGAGGTTGGATAGTTATTTCGGAGAGATAGCTGTCACGGAAGTTTTACAGTCCGGAGTAGCTGTGTCAAACCAGTTTGACAGAAAGTCAGTATATCAAAACAATATAGATGAAAAACAGGATTGGGTGAAGGAAAATGACACAAATACGTGGTCTTTGCAATCCTATACAAGATTCACAAATCATTATATAAACGCACTTTACTCACATAGAGAGGTTAAGACATATATATTTGATATGACTACGGAGAAGTTCGACATCGCAGAAATCCGAACCCAAAATGCTCTCTTCAACAAGGCTATCCAACTGAATAATAGCTATGTCTTAAAGACTACAGAGTTTTACCCGAAGGCAAGAGAATTGTATTATGTAGGAGCGGGCGCTGGGGCTTATGATTCCACAGGCGTAGCAACTGAACTGGGTGACTATGACTACGAATATGTGATAGTGGGTGACCCCTCCAAAAGCATAGAGGTGCAAGCGAATATAAATGCTTATACTTATCCGAGCTATTTTGTGACAAAGGAGAATGAACTTTTTGATTTTTTGGATAAAATAAACCTCGAAACTAATATAAATATCTCTGAACAGACTGAAAATAGCGAACGTTACAAGGTTTATCTGCTATTTCCAAATGCCTTGATGACCGATTTGTCGATATATTCTCGGCAGGAGCTGAGGCAAACTGTGTGGTATAATATCCAAAAGAATAAGTGGTTGGGACGCTATTCCTATCGCTATGATAGGTCGCAAGATAGACGATATCAGGGGCTTGATACACGCTATTTACAAGAGAATGAGCTGTCCCTTCGCCTGCTAAAAGTGTATAATTCCGATTTTGAAGGGATCTATAAAACCTCACAAGAAAAAGACTCTCGCTATGATATGGACACCACCACCCAGTCTCACCTGCTAAATATACGCACAGCACCCTCTCGCAGCTTGATATTTACCACCGGTATCGGTTATGACACCGAAAAAGTGACCGCACGAGGCGCACAACAACACATAGATAGATATATAGCCAGCGAGGACATCGTCCATTTTATCGGTTCGCAGTATCGCTTAAATGCTTATGCTACAATAAAATACAATGATATATCAGACAGAATAAACAGCTATGTCCCACCCGATAAACAAAAAGGCTACAACGCAAACTGGTCCGCGAATATAGACTATCGCAAAAATAGTATCATGACCTTTGCTTTCGATTACTCAGGCTCGAAAAACCCGCAACAAGACACCCTGCACCAGATAAAAATGGAGGCTAGGGCGGAGTTTTGAGGGGAAATTAGAAATTAGAAATTAGAAAGGTGGTGTCCTGCGGACGGACTTAAGCAAATTATAAATTATAAATTATAAATTATAAATGGCTTGGTGTCCTGCGGACGATATATTATAACCACCCCGTCCGCTGGCGCGTCCACCCCTCCAAATTGGAGGGGAATATCTGGATTCTTCGCTTCGCTCTGAATGACGGCAAGGGGGAGCATTGAAGTGGATGATATGTCTGCTTCGCAAAATGTGAAGGATGTGTCTTTCTCAACTCTCAACGAGCGAAGCTCCTCAACGGCAAACGAAGTTTGTCCTCAACGCACGCTTGCGTGTCTCAACTGCATGAAGTGCTTTCATCCGTCCGCAGGACACAGCATTTTCCCCGCTCCTACGGAGAGGGGTGGCAGGCGCTAGCCTGACGGGGTGTGGGAATTTTGTTCGTCCGCAGGACACCTTATTTCTAATTTCTAATTTAATAAAGAAGTTGAGTATATGAAAAAGATATTATTATTATTTGTTTTAGCACTTGTGCTAGCGGTCATGTCTTGTGGTAAAAAGACAGATATTGACCTATTTTTCAATGCGATAAATAAAGTAATATATGATTTTTATATACAAGAGTCAGACAGTTTAGCATATCATGGCGACACGCCATGGCTATTGAATTATGATAAAAACAAGGTGCTGCTGTTCAATCACAGCGAGGTGGCAGAGTATGTTCGCTTCGGTGATTTCCCCACCACAAACCACCCAACACAATACCGAGTGTTAAACACCGATTTTTTACCCGACTTTTCAGACGACCCTTTTACCCTGGAAAATGCAAATATCCTATATTTAAAGCTTGATAAACAGCTCTATAACCTTGAAAATATGTCCCAAAACGAGAAACTTGACCTTTTTATATATATCCTGCAGAAATTATATATCTCACATCTAAAAGCATACAACCAAGAATTGACCGACCTGCCTTCGGTAAATTACCCCATCACAAATATCGAAAATCAGATATTTGCTAGCTTGGAATACCAGATATTATTACAAGCATTGGAAAGTGCAAAAGCCGATGATAGCGAAAAAGTGCTAGAACTGCTCAAAACCTTTTATGCTATACGCATAAACAGGTGGAAGTCGCAAAGCTCGTTTGTGCAGACCTTTGAGCTGTCCCAAGAAAAGGTGCTTGGTCTGTCATATTATCAAGCCTACCAGCTATTGCAAGAATACGAGGCAAAAAAAAATAAAAAGCTAAGAAGGTTAAAAAGTTTTAGTAGATCACTTTCCTCAAAAAACAAGCACAACAGGTTTTTGTATCGGTTAAACACCGAAAAACTGCAGAAAGAAAAGCTTCTATCTATATTTGAGGGTGAATTTATAGCCCTGAACTCTATGTGCAAAGAAAAGTCTGAAAACATCGGATTTATCTTGGCAAGCCTGTATGATTACCTAAAATGGGACTATCGACCAGAAACGACAAAAGAGAACTTCCATATCTTTCTAGGCACAAAACTCGCATTAAACACCACTCAAATAGACTCTCTATACAATGGACATCTCGAACATACTGATATAGAACAACTTACAGAAATCGCAGAGGGGAAAAAGGAAAGCTATGAAAACTACTTTAATACGCAAAAAGAGGACTATAACCTGCAAGTGTTCTTTGACCACTATACAGACGATTTTTACAGCCCAAAAGAGATAAACTATATAAACAGAAGCGAGAGGAGTATCCTTTTCCCGAATGTAAGTAAATACAAGATTAAAAGCCCATGGCTGGACATAGAAATGAGCGAAAGAGGGTTTTTGTATAGTTTAGACAGAAAGAATAAAAATATCCAAACTAAACTGCAATTTAATACGCAAATAGAGATAACCTTAACTCCCACAGACAGTTATGAACCTTCCTCTGAACCCGAAATGTTGTTACTTACCGTGCAAAAAAATGGTGCGTTCACTATCGCAGAAACGGATTCCACTAACCGAACTCAGAATATCCCCCTCGAAGATGGCTGGGAGCAAAAGTTTGAGACTATGAATTTTCACACTACCAATTTTTCCTTTAAAGCAAATACACCTGGGGAAATATCCTATGCAGGTGGGATGTTACAAATAAAAATAGTTCCCCGTTTGCGTTTCTTTATCGAGGAGCAGTATTGGGAGGAGATAGAGGAATTAAACCGCAAACTGATAGAGAGAGGTCTGCCAGAAAACTGGTTGGAAAGGCACTTAAACAACGATAAGTTCCGCGTTTACACAAGTGTGGTTAGGTATTTTACGGTGATGCCGGAAAACCAAGTGGCGAAGGGGACACGCGACCAGAACTGGTATAAAAACCATTTTGGAGTTGACGGTAAGGTAAAAAAAGGGAAAGACTTTCGGCAGAAGAATAGAGAGGTTCTGGAGGCGGCTGAAAAGCGGTTTGGGATACATTATGAGCTGGCTATGGGTATCCTGGCGATAGAGTCAGACTATGGAAACCCCCGATTCAAAGGGAATTTTTACACCTTTCCTGCTCTGGTGTCACAGTATTTATTGCTCCCTAAAAGGCAGAGATTTGCTGTGAATGAACTAGTCGCACTATATAAATTCGCCGGTCACACAGACAATGATGTCTATTATTTTCAAGGCTCCTATGCAGGGGCAGCGGGCTGGGGGCAGTTTATTCCCACCTCTATGAACACCTATTTTACGAACTCACAAGGGGTCCGGGAAAACACCGATATTTACAATATGGAGGACAATATCCATAGCGTGCTAAATTACCTAAACAAAAACGGGCTGAACAGTAAAAATATCGACAACCGAAATGCTCGCTTCAAGGCGATAAGGGCGTATAACCACAGCGACGCTTATGCGAATGCTGTGCTTTATATCTATGACGAACTGCGAAAAACAAGGTGATGATATGGAAAAAGACAGATTCATCGTGGAAATAGACCAAACCAGAAATGCCCTGGAAAATAAATGTCCCAAATGCGGGCAATTACTCCTGCCAAACGCAGAAGAGTGTTGGTGGTGCAAAGCGCCTATCCACTATGTGGAAAAGCGAGAACTTACCCCCAAAGAAAAGCGAAAGAAAATCACCATCCAAATATGTATAATACTACTAAAAACCTTAGGAGCTATGAGCGCGTTTTCGATGATAGTGGGATACTTGGTTTGGGGAGCAAGTTTCGCTCAACACGGCATACCTGGGCTGGTGGTGATGGGTCTTTTTAGTGCTGTTTTCGTCTTTGGCTTCGGTATATATCTCGACTGGAAACTTTTTAGGAAACATAATGTCATCGTCCGCCTGCTACTGAACTTCTTGAAAATCACCAATGATGAGGAATAGAAAAATTCGTAGGGAACGATGCCTAACGAAGCGAACATCGTTCCGCCATATCCGTGCGAAGCACACATAGTCCGTAGGGAAGGATTACCCAAGCCTTCCGTGTCCGTAGGGAAGGATTACCCAAGCCTTCCGTAAAAAAAAGGAGTAAAATATATGAAAAAAACAATATTATCGCTATTGATACTGCTGATGACAGTATATTTGATAGCAAAACAAGAAAAGGTGTATGACTTTCAGGACACTGAGATAAATAGCACTATCACACTAAAAAACTACTCTGGTAGAGTGCCAGCACGCATCGAGGCAGGCTATATAAACCTGATGCGAGGAGGTTGGTCAAAAGACACTTCCAATGCGGCGATCTTCCCCGATATCATAAATGATAAAGCAGAGACTGAGAATTACAGCTTTGAGATGTATATCACCAGGGGGGCAGAAGGGGCAGGTTTTGCTCTGATAAGCACGCAAAATATATTTGACGACAGCCTTAGCTACTATGCAGAGTCTTGGGAAAGACCGAATTTTAAAGGTTCTTTTGGTCTCGGTATAGATGTATATAACCCGCAATCGTCACACTGGTTTGACGAATTTGGCAATTTTTATGGACGGGAAGAGCGAGAAATATCCCTGCATTGGGATGGCAAAGAAGTGTATAAAATGATGTCTCCTGTAGAGTTTCGGTCAGATGGGATGACAGAGGTTTTGAGCAAGTTTGACATTAGGCTAAAGTATGTGACGGCAGGAGCACTGGTCAATGTGGCTATCAATGACACAACTATCATAGATAGCTATTTTATCCCCGAGATGGTGCAATACCCAAAGCAACCTGTGATAGGAGCTACGACGAGTCATTTAACCTGCAATGTGATTGTCAGCAGTTTTGCGTATAAAACAGAAGGGGTTAAACCCTCATTTAGCTTGATAGATACGAATCAATTGCTTTCTGATGAGATATTCCATGCAGGGAATAGACGCCCCGAAAGATATATCACCTTCCCGAAAAACACCCAAAAAGCAGATAAAGTGATACTCACTATCGATTTAGGTGGACCAGAAGGTGGCGTGGCAGACTGGGATGTCACAGCGGCTATATATTTGATAGACAGCGACAGCACGAAGTATGAGTTGATACGCTATATCACTCCATATAGGCGGGCTTTTGTGTGGAAAACAGATATAACCCACTTCTTGCCGCTGTTTACCGGCGAGAAAAAAATCATAGGCCGAGTGGATACTTGGGACGAAGTAACAGAAGACCCCGCAGAACAAAGGGGCTGGAAGGTGACAGCTACCCTCGATTATTACAAAGGAAAGGCAGAATATAAACCTTATGAGGTGCATAACCTCTGGTCGGGTAGCTTTGAGTATGGTGACCCCGAAAACCCAATGAAAGATATGCTCCAAGATTTTGTGATAAAAGTGCCAAAAGCAGCCAAAAAAGGAGTTTTGCGGGTTACGGTGACAGGTCATGGTATGTCACCAAACACCGATAACGCAGGGGAATTTCGTCCTTCGGATAGGACTATCATCATAAATGAAGATAGCTATGAGAATACACTGTGGAAAACAGACTGTTATCTAAACCCTTGCCGTCCCCAAGATGGCACCTGGAAATTTGACAGAACAGGCTGGGCGCCAGGCGATTTGGTGCACCCCTGGGTGATAGACCTGACGGAATATGTGCAAAAAAACAAAGAAATCAGCTTTACGTATATCCCTGACGACTATGTAAACGAAGGCAAAGGCGAGCACTGGGCACCCCACCATTTTATAGAAGCACAGGTGATATTTTATAAGTGAGGAAGTTTTCGCTAATAATGCTTGACAAAAAGATATAGTAAAAAAAAAGTGCACTGTAGAAAAGGAAAAGGTATGGCATTTTTAAGTCAAGAAGAAGCTATAATGCTTATAAATATGTTGAAAAAGTCTGTCATTGAGACTATATCATTTCCAGCAAAAGGGAAAAAAGAGATTTTTAATGTAATTGGAGATTGCAAGGATGACTTGTTCGAGATAAGTATCCATAGAGGTTCAAAAAGAGCAGATAAGTGTTCATATCAAGGCAGACATCCTGGTTTTAAAGCTAACCTAATGCGGCTTGATGTAGATGAAAATAGCAGACATATTAATCCAG
>WRIO01000038.1 GCA_009782695.1 Candidatus Cloacimonadota bacterium | reverse complement strand
CTTTTATCGTGCTCTGAGAAAACTACAAAAAGTAAAAATACGGCATCAGTCAGGCTAAATCTGACTCACAATTATTATGCAGATCCATACTCAAAACAGATTATGTTTGTGAGTATAGAATATATGCATGGAGACCCTTCATTGAGTTATTATGGCTCAACCTCGGAAAATGCCTTGGTCTTCCCCTCTGTTGCTTATGGCAATTATACAATAATTGTCACAAACCCACGTTTTGAAACATATATAAGTGTAGTAAACATAACCTCACCGAAAGTTAGCTATGATATAAACTTGCTTGTAAATGGTTCTTTAGGTGGTTTTGTTTTTTATGACAAGGGTTATACTTCCGATGGCTGGCGATATATGGAGGCCGCCTCCAGTTCATTAGAATTTGAGGCAGAGTGGGGTGCTTATGATAGTGTAATCGGTGACACATCAACTGATATTGGTTCGGGAAAGCAAAATACACAACTAATTAAAGATTGGTTAAACATCCATGGTGAAACTGGGAAGGCTGCCCAGCTCTGTCAAGACATACACGGAAAGGGTGAGTGGCTCTTGCCCAGCAGAGATGAGCTGGGTCTGATGTTTCATAATCTACATTGTGAAGGATTGGGTGACTTTGATGGGTCAGGTGTCAGGTACTGGTCATCCTCTGAAATTAGCCAGACCAACACTTGGTGGAAGCAATTCAAAATAGGTGAGGGGTGGGAGAGCACAGCACCCAAAAATTTGACCCTTAAAGTGCGACCCATTCGGGCTTTTTAGGGTGTGCAGGAATTTACCTCGACACACTAACCATCCGCAGGAAAGGATAAGGATACCTTATTTCTAATTCCACTCCGTCACTTTATCTTGCATGCTTTCGTTCAGCCAGGCTGCCACGAGGTGTCTGTGGCAAAAGCTTGTGGATTTCTCCCAACACAGTAGCACCACCGGTTGCCCAGCCCCGAAGGTCTCTAAATCCTGTAATACCTTTTGTTTTTCGAGAAGGTCTAACACCTCTGCATAAAACCTAACTGTGTAAAGCTGCGGATTCGGGTTTGCCTTTTGCTCTGTAAATATATCCACATTCGGGGACAAGACTTTATACTGCCAGCCTTTAAACCAGAAAGGTGGCTTTAGGCAGATAGATATCGGGACTATATCATCGGGGATTTTTCGCAGTTTTGCGAAATAACTGGTGTAGATTTTCATTGTGGGGTTTTAATTAGTTATGTGAGTACTTTGCGATAAAACGGATATAGTAGCGGAGAGCGTCCCCGCTCTCCATACATTAGCAGATGTTTATAAGGTATGGAGAGCCGGAGGCTCTCCGCTACATTGATTTTTAATTCTCTATTAGTTCTACATTCGCACGCGGGATAGTGAGTGTCTGTCCCTCCACTTCTGCCGTGAGGACGCGCACTTTGGTTTCTGATTCTACATTTATCGGCACTTCTGGGAGAGATAGAATCTTGCCGATTTTACCAAAGCCTGGTTGTCGTATGATACGGATGAGACCGCCTATCAAGAGCAGTGAGTCTTTTGGAGTGGGTGCAACTAACTCTTCTTCTTTAAAGTCGAGTGGTATAATGATTTCTGGTCGTATCACGCCTGCTCGGATTTGAGTTTTTCCGTGCATAGAGGCTTCTTTACCCTCGAATTGTTTGAGCAGATTAAAGGTCTTGTCAGCCATTTTTATAGGTCCAAAGCCTTCTGTGCAAAGGATAGTGATACCGAAGTCTTCGTGACCTGTGATAGCTACGCCGATGTCATAGCCGAGTATTTTCTTGATATCTTCATCGTCTATACCACCTGTGATGATGCCTCTGACGCCGAGTTCTTTTGCTTTCAAGATAGTGTCATAAGGTGTGAGCGAGCCACCGACCACTAATTTTTCTGCACAGTCAGGGGTGATGAGGTCTGGTGTGAGCTTTTGAGAAGGGTCTTTTACTAGCACCTTTATCTCACCTGTGGTTTCGCCGCAGATACCAAAAATACCTTGGATATAAGCAGATTTGTTTTCGACGATTACACCCTCTTCGGGTATGACTTCCACTATGATACCATCGATAAACGCCTTTATTTGCACAGGGATACGCGGTTCGCGAAGCATACATTGCCCTGTGAGAGGGGATACAGATTCCACTTCGCCGTCTATGGGTGAGCGGACGCTTGACTTAAAGAATCCAAAGCCAAACATACCTTTATCTTCGGCGAGGAGCATACCTTTTTCCAGCTTGTCTCCTGCCTTTACTTTCATATAGCTTGCCACTTGTTGGGGTGTGCAGCCGAGTTTGTTAGCGATGTTCATGGGAAGCACATTTCCGGGTAAGGAGGTCTCTGCCACCAGATCCCCTGACTTCACTTTATCGCCTTTATTTACAGTCACTTTCCCTTTGAGAGGAAGTATCCTTTTTATTCTATATACTATGCTGTCTGTTACGGTTAGACCTGCTGAATAAGCTTGTGACATATTTTCCTCCTAATTTAATATCTGTTCGGGATAAGCGTTTAGCACTTTCATCCACTTTTTTAGGCTACTGATACGGGCTTCTTTCTCTGTGGGGAGCACAAAAGGTTGGCGACCGCGTGTGTCAAGCACTATACCCACCACGCCTCCGGGAAGCTCTTTTTCGATAGGCTGTCCCTTACCCGCACCGATGTCGAGACCTTTACCGGGGGTAAGTTTTGCTTTTGCGTTTTTGTTTAGCTCGCAAGGGAGCAGACGCATTTCGCCAGTGGGGATTTCTTCTTTGAACACAGTGCCATCGGGCAAAGTTATTTCCGCAGTTAGGCTGATTTGGCCGGGCTTGTATTTACCGACAGGTGCGACACAAGTTCCCAGAGCTATCATACAATCTTTGTTGAAAACCTCTGTGGCAGCTTCGGGGTGTATCTCCGCCAGCACGCCGAGGTGCGGCATCATAAAGATACTATCCACAGCCAGACGAGTGATACCTTCTGGTAAGAAGGCGTCTATGAGCATCATCACTGTCTGGTGTCTGCGCGGGGCGTGAGACAGCACACCGCCAGAGCCAACCAGAAGATCTAGCGTCATCATATTGACGATGGTTTGTCCTGTTGTTTGTTGGTCAAAGGCAGAAGAGATGTCTTTTTGAGTTTGCACACCTTTTAACGAAACAGCAAATTCTTTATGCTGGATAAAGGCAAGGCGAAGTGCTTCTTTTGCGATAGCCTGTTCGAGCACTAACTCCTCTAAAAGAGCAGGAATAGTGGTCGGGCGTATCATCTTGTTTTTTATCATATTACGCAGTTCATTTTCGTTTATGTCGAAGGGTACCCACCGAAGTATGTTCGGTAGTCCAGCAGAGGCAAGCACATTTGAGATACTATAGCTCATACCGAGGTTTGCGGAGACGGTTCTGTTAAAGACATATTCTGGGGTAAACACCGAGAAAATATCTGTGGTAGCGCCACCGATATCCACGCCGACCACTTCGATTTCTCCGAGTTTGGCTATGGTCTGCATGATGTTCCCCATAGCACCAGGTGTGGGCATGATAGGCACTGTTTCTATCTTTTTTTCTTCTGTAAAGACGCGAGTCCATTTCATTAGTTTATTGTAGCCGGGTGCTTGCTGCATCACATGTTCCATAAAGATTTCATGTATCTGGTCCCGAGCTGGTCCCAGGTTTTCTCTTTCCATAGAGGGACGAAGGTTGTCAGTGATGATCAGGTGACTTCTCTTTTCCAAAATAGATTTTACCTTCTCTTGTGACATATCAGCACCTGCGAATATGATAGGTAGGTTGTATTCAGAACCAAGTCTGGGGCGTGGGTCAGCAGCAGAAATAAGCTCTGCCATCTCGGGCACATGCTTTGTGTCCGCACCGTCTGTGCCTCCTGCCATTAGTATCATATCGGGGCGAAGTTCTCGTATCCTTTCTATCTTTTGATGGTCGAGCCTTTTGTCATTGCTTGCTATCACATCCATCACGATAGCACCTGCACCGAGAGCTGCTCTTTCGGCACTTTCACCGCTCATTTTTGCTACGATACCTGTCACCATCATCTGCAATCCACCACCAGCGGAGCTGGTAGATACATAAGCGTCCACGCCGACATCGCCTTCCCGGGGGATGATGATTTCCTTCTCGTCACCGTCTGAAAGGAATTTTATATTGGGGTTATTATACTTCAGCCGAGCTAGCTCTTCCAGCTCTTGCACTGCATTTACCACACCACGCGTAACATCGTTTAGGGGTGCTTCCACAGTGGTCGGTGCTTCTCCTCGAACAGTCTGACGATACTCACCATCGACATATTCTATCAGGATACTCTTTGTAGTCGTTGAACCGCAATCTGTCGCAATTATCTTTAATAATTGGTTATTCATTTGGTTCCTCCATTTATATTACTTTATTTAATCTCTTTTTATGCGCCGCTTTTCTTCTTTTTCCACATAGACTTCCATTTTTTCCAAAATTTCTGCCGTTTTATGCGTTCTTTTTCTCTTTCTGCTGCGTTAAACTGCATATCCAGCTCGTCTATTCTATTTATCAGATATTTTACATTCTCTTCAGAATCTAGTATCGCCGCCATCTCTTCAAACTCTTTACTATCAAAGAGAGTGGTCACAAAAGGTGATAAAAAATACATCGCTTGGCTACCCAAAAAGTGCAGCGGGCGAAAGCTTTCGATAAAAAGTATCGCAGGGGCACCCATACGCCTTTCTGCAAAGAACTTAGCGGTCTTCTCTATCAGCTCAGCTGTGCGCTCTTTTGACACTTCTACTATCATACTTATGTGGCTATCTCTCCGGGTATTTTTACCTTATAGTTAGGACGGGGCAGCCTCTTCATCGCGGAATATCCAGAGGCTATGGTAAACACATGCACCTCTTTTGCACCGCTGGCTTTCAATGTTTTAGCTAGTTCATTGGCAGTAGCACCGGTAGTAAGGACATCGTCTAATATCATCAAAGATTTCCCTTTTAGGTCTGCTTTACGGGATACTTTAAACGAGTTTGCAGGCTTTACAAGTCTTTCTTTAAATAGAGATAGGGACTGAGGGGAAGGGTTTTTTATCTTTTTTACAAAGCGGGAGTAGTTTGGTATCTCTAAAAGTTTCGATAGTTTCCCTGCCAAAAAGGTTGTTTGGTTAAACAAGCGTTCTTTTTCACGGATCCTGTGCATAGACACCGCTATGATAGCATCCACCTTCATCAGATAAGGGAACTCTTCACGTATGATTTTATTTGCTATATCGGCAAAATAACGCCCTATAATCCACGCTTCACGGAACTTGTAATTGTGTATCAAATCACGAACCACCAGCTCATAATAATACAAACTCACCACACTTTCGATATAAATATAGCCTAACTCCTTGGGAAACTGTTTGGTTTCCATATTTCGCTTCACCTTTGCCAAACAATTTGGGCAAAGACATTTATACTGATCTTCTATATAACAATGACAGGCAAAACACACCGAAGGTATCAAGGTATAGAGCAGGTTTTCTATGCTTTTGTGCAGTAAAACAGACATCTGCATCATTTATTGCCTTTACCCTTACGGAGATAAATATCCTTTTTTTGCTGTGTTGCGAGCATTTGCGATATTTTGTTGTAAAGACCATAACAGATATAAGCCCATGAACCTACCAAATAAAACCAAATAGTGTGGAATATAGCCCAATAGACCAATGTAAGTAAAGCTATGACCAGCACCGCAGTTGTCTGACGCTTTTTAAAAGGTTTTAGCACAGCTTTATAAGGAATTTTGGAAATCATCAGCCAGCTTAAAAAACTGATAACCACAGGTATAATAAGTGTGATTTCTTTGTCTTTTAATATCAACTCGTTAAAAAGAACGAAGGAAACTATAGCAGCTGCTGCCGCTGGTATCGGCAATCCTGTGAAGTCTTGTTTTATACTCGGATTGCCTGCCATCACATTGAAACGAGCCAATCGATAGCCGCCACAAATCACATATCCTATAAAAAATAAAAAACCGATAGTCCCCAGCTGGCTTAACCCGACTGTCCACAATAAAAACCCAGGCACCACACCAAAAGAAACAAAGTCTGCCAGAGAATCTGCCTCTGCTCCTATCTTACTGGTCGCTTTTAACAAGCGAGCCATTTTGCCGTCTAATCCATCGAGCATTATCGACAGCGTAACTAGCCAACAACCCGTGACTATATGCCCCTCAGCTATCAGATTCAACGCCATCAAGGCACATACCAAGCTACCTGCTGTAAATAAATTCGGTATCACATAAGCTATCTTTTTATTCATCTCACCACCTATACCTTCTTTTACAGATAAAATCCCATACTATCAATAAAAGTCAGTAGTGACACTTTTTTTATATGCTATATATTGTCAAGGTAAATTATCGAATGCAAAAAGACTAAAAAATGTTCCTCCGCGAATAAGGGGGGAGGCATAAAAATAATATAGTAGATTAGCTGCTATGAAGAATGTAGATGATGTGCTCAGATGGGATGTAACGGAAGCCTTTCGCCACAATCTACTTATGAAACAGCCTTAAATTGTGTTACCGAACAAAGGAAATCTAGGTTTTTTACATATTCACGAATTAAATGGTTTGCTTAAAGTGATCTCACTTTTATATTTCTTTCCTGAAATAAATCCATGAGTGTATGCGTTGTCAGTGAGATATTGTCAGTATCCGCTGCTGCCACCAGACTACCAAGTTTCCATATTAGAGTAGAAATTTCGTTTTCTATCGAAACAATATCTTGGTGAGATTTTATGGGACTAGAATTACATAAATCATACACTTTTTCTATTTGCTTATATGACACTTTATCGCTTGTTCTATCTAAAAGCACTTTTAAAGATGCAGTAGTTTCCTTTATAAAAGATATTTGGTCTTGTCTGTAATGTATTATATTTAATAACGTTATATGATTCTATATCGAACTGCATTAAGTTAGTTTTTTGGATAGAAAAAAAGAAGGGTGAAAAAAAAGTGTTTTTTGGGGGACCCTTTGGAAGTAGATAAGGGAAGCCAAGGGGTTGCCTTCCTTACAAATGCTTGAGAATGTTAACGGAATAAGTTTATCCCACAGTCTCCCGATAAAGCTCGACTGTCTGCTTTGCTAATCTATCCAATGAAAAATCCGTTTCAGCCTTTATCCTTGCATTCTTTTTTATACTTTCTTTATCTATTTTGCCTTTTATGATATCTAGGATCTTGTCGGCAAACATCTGGGGGTCAAACTCATTGATGATAAATCCGCTGACACCGTCATCCATACAATCAGCTACACCGCCGACATTGGTAGAGATTACTATGACACTATTTATCAATGCTTCTATGATGGCTATAGGTGTTCCTTCTGTCAATGAAGTGGTCAATAAAATATCGGAGTCTGCAAACACAGGTTTTACATCATTTAAGGCACCAGTCATTATCACTTTATTTAGCTTTTTATTGTTTATCATATCTTTTAGTAATTCTCTTTGCTCTCCGTCCCCCACTATAAAGAAATAAATATTTTGGTCTCGAAGCAGCCCAGCAATTTCTATAAATAGTTTTACATTATTTTTGGGAGCTAATCGGCAAACCCTGGAAACTACACAGGCGTCATCAGGTATGCTATATTTTTGCTTTAAAGAGCCAAAATCAGTATCTTTTGGGGTTATATGTGCAAAATCATAGCCGAGCTTTATTACAGCTATTTTTTCTGCTGGAGCTATCTTGTAGTCTATTAACTCTTGTTTTTGTTTGGGGCTGATCGCTATGATTTTAGTGGTAAACCTGGCTAGAAACCTTTCTATGAGAAGAAAGATTTTCGATTTTCCTTTTCCAAAAATCCCTGTGAAAATATTACCATGAAAGGTGTATATTCGCACTTTTACACCTGCTAGAAGGGCTGCTATCCTGCCCAGTGTCCCAGCTTTTGAAGTATGTGTATCTACGATGTCTGGTTTTTCTTGCCGTATAATCCGATATAATTGCCAAAAAGCAGCTATATCTTTAAAAATATTTATTTCCCGTGATAATGTCTTCACATACCGAATGGGGACATTGTATTTGTCGGCATAATAAGACATATCGCCTTCGTAGGCTTCTTTAGAGCCACTGATAAGTATGTTTTCACATAAGTCGTTTGTGCTACTATGCAGGTTCACTACATGGAT
>WRIO01000037.1 GCA_009782695.1 Candidatus Cloacimonadota bacterium | reverse complement strand
AGCTTGCTATCTTGCATAAATTCTTTTTGCAGTTCCAAATCGCTCAATTCTACATTTGTCGCCACTCCAGCTACTTGAACCCCTTCAGCTGTTAGCTCTGTGGTTAGAGAGCCAAAGACTTGATTGAATATCTCTTTCATCGCATCATTGTGCTCTTCTGGAGAATATTCTGCATCACCAGTTCCTAGCATCATTAGGTCTGCAAACGAAGCAACTACTTTCTTGGAAGTGATCATAGATAGTTGAAAATCTTCTGTCCCTGTAAAATCTATATGAGACAATATACATGGGATGTTTAGATTGCTTTCTAGTAATGAAAAATCGAAAGCTATGTATTGGTTGAAAGTAAAGTTTATTTGTTGATTCGTGATAGTGCTAATCACGCCGCCTGCATTAGAGTTAAAAAAATCTAAAAATTTATCAAATGACTTCATTCCTGTCATATTATGTCTCCTTCTTCATCTATAATATTGTCTATCCTGACTACTCTTTTTTTGCCTTTTTTACCTGGAGATACAAAGAATTTCTTATGTCGTTGTATCCGTGCTATCAGTGGGTTTGTTATTTTGCTATCTAATATAAGCATTTCATTCTGTTGCAGATCCAAAAAATCGTCAACATCGATATTTATACGACCCAATTCGACAGATAGTATCACATCTGTCTGAACTATGGTTCTATATAAGCTTTGAGTATCTTCATCACTCGGAAGCTTACGCATCAAAGTCATATAGTCTTGGCTATTCATTTTTTTCAATACTGGTTCGAGCATAAAATATGGGAAACAAAGCACTATCGAAAATTCAAAGTTTCGTGCTGTAACAGGGAAATTTAAAACTATCATAGTCTCTGATGCAGGAGCGACTGTTACTAGCTGAGGGTTTGTCTCAAAGTTCACTATAGTCGGGTCGAGTGGCTCAAAATTTGACCAAGCTTCTTTCAATCTTTCTAGTATTCCCTCTGCTATATTGTTCATTACTGACCGTTCTATGATAGTGGGTGCAGATTCTACTTTATTTATGGTTGTCCCAGTTCCCCCGAAAAGCCTATCTATGATAAAAAAAGTAAGTTTAGGGTCGGTCTCCAGTATCGCCGAACCGTCCAAATTTTCTATGTTAAACACATACATATATGTAAAGCTAGCGGCAGACAAGGTAAATTCAAAGTAAGTGACTTGTTCTATTGTTGGAGCTTTCACATCGATCATAGTTCGCAACTGGTTTGAAAGATAAGTAGAAATGATTCGAGCAAAGTTATCGTGAATGTTACGCAATATCTTTAATTGCTCTTTTGACACTCTGTCTGGGTGCCGAAAGTCATAAGGTCTTGCTTCTTTTTCCTTCTCTATAAAGATATTTGTAGGATCTGTATTCTTATCTTGGTTCAAGAGAGCATCGATTTCTTCTTGTGTAAGTAATTTTCCCATAAAATCTTCTTTTTATTGAAACACAAATTGGTCAAACAGCACATTTGTAATACGTCCTTCCAATAACAGTTGGTTTATGATACTGATGATATCGTCTTTAAATATTTCCCTGTTATCGTGATTTCGGACATCTTCTATTCTAAGCTTTGAAAAATACGATATCAGTTTGTCTTTTAACAAAGGTATTTTATTTCGGAGCTCGTCCGGTAGCTTTTTATCTGATAGTCTATACTCAAAGGCGATTGATACTACCAAATATTTTGGTTCTTCCCCAGCTAAATTTATAGTGAGCGGGTCTATATTAAATAAAGCGAAGTCTTTTAGGTAATCTTTACCGCCAGTGTTATAAGCAGAATGATCTCCAAACCCAGATGAACTTCGTTCTGTGTTTAATGAACTAGGTGTAGGATCTACCTTTTGTCGGTGGGGAGCCACTTCTGTCTTTTCTAATGTTGTCAGTTCAGGGGAGGCATCCCCATTTGGTTCTGATTGATATATTAGGAAGAAGTAGGCGACCCCTAATATAATCATATTAACTAGAACTATGATTATTATGATCAAAATATTGATTTTTCCTGAGTTGTTTAACATATTTTTATTCTCCTGGTACTAACGATTTGCGGACATCATCTTTTAGGTTAACCTCGATTTCCACTCGTCTATTTATCGATCTCCCTTCGGGAGTGCTATTATCTGCTTTCGGGCGCTGATCACCATGCCCTATCAATTGAAATCTGTCAGGGTTAACTTCACATTCTGCAAATTTTAGCCCCAAGGCTAAGGCTCTTGCATACGAAAGTTCCCAATTCGAGGGGAATCGAACAGTGTGTATAGGTATATTATCTGTGTGACCTTCTATCCGTATTTCAAAAGGAACTATATTAAGAATTTCAGCTATTCCCACCAAAAAGGTATCTGCTGTTGCTTTAATTATTGCTTGACCAGAATCAAACAGTAAACCCTCTGCTATGCTGATACGCAGGACATCTTTCGATTTTTGCACATTCATCAGATCTGCTATATTTGCCATAGCGAGTTGCTCAGTTATTTTGTTTACTTGGTCATTTAAAAGCTGGTCTACCTGCCCCTTACCGACTTGAAACATCGGTATAGCTGTGATAGCTAATGTGTTGCCAGCAGATCCAGGTAGCACTCCTAATGCTCCTTGCAAGGAAGTCATAGCCATAGCAAATTTCTTTACTTCCATAGTTGACATAGATATCAGTAGCACAAAGAAAGTTAGGAGCAAAGTCATTAAGTCAGAAAAAGTCGCCATCCATGGAGGAGCTCCCACAGGTGGACATTCAGGGCATTTTTTTTCACGAGCCATTATTTTTGGCTTCCTTTTCTTGCTTTTGGTGGCACGAAAGTCTCTAACTTATCTCTGGTTATACGAGGGTTATCCCCAGAATGTATAGAAAGCACTCCAAAGAGTAACATATTTTTGATCAGCATTTCTTGCTTAGAACGTCTTTTGAGTTTTGCGGCAATGGGTAATCCTATCACATTCGCTACTAATGAACCATAAAAAGTCGTTATCAAACACAACGCCATACCAGCACCTATCGAGGAGGGGTCATCGAGTGATTTTAGCATTTGTATCAAACCTATCACAGTTCCGAGCATTCCAAATGCCGGGGCATAAGTTGCTAACGCTTCAAACATTGATATACCAGTGATGTGTCGCTCTTCGATTTTATCTATTTCGACGCCCATTACATTTTCTATGACTTCTGGCTCGTTACCATCGACTGCTAATTGCATAGCTTTTTTTAAAAAATCATCTTGGATACGACCCATCTCTTGTTCCAAAGCTAAAATCCCATCTCGCCTAGCTTTTTCGCCAAGGTCGACTATGCTATCTATGAGCCGTCCCATATCTTGTGGTTTGGAAAAAAAAGCGTTCTTGGTTATATTCATGATACTAAGCATATCATTTAGCGTATAAGACATTAATACTGCTGCTGTTGACCCAAAAATCACCAGTAGCAGTGATTGTGTGTCATAGAAGGACATTATATCCCCTGCCATTATGATAGGTCCAAACAGCATACCTACTGCTATTAATAATCCTAATCCAGTTGCGATATCCATGATTACTTCCTAACTTTTATTTAAAATTTCCCAATTCTTTAAAGCTTTACTTTTATATTCTATTATCTTTTCGATCACTTCTTCTGCTGACTCTTTGACTATAATCTTCTTTCCAGTAGTCAAACTAATTATCGTGTCAGGAGTGGACTCAATAAACTCCATCAAATCTGAATTGATAAAAAATTCTTGGTTATTTATTTTTGTAAGCCTTACCATTTACTCTCCTACTTGTAAATTCCCTTTTACATCCTCACTACTTATATTTTCGACATTATATATCTGATATTTAGAAAAAAATCAGTGTTTTTCACCTCTTTTTATCTAGTCTTTATTTATTGTGTTGCAAACCTTATGCCAAATCTTACACACTTATACATCGAATAAGGCATAAGAGGGCGTTGTTGCCAACGCCCAAACCTTAATAAAAATCGAATTTATTTTTTCTTATGACGATTTTTTCTGAGTCTTTTTTTTCTTTTGTGGGTGGATATTTTGTGTTTTTTTCTCTTTCTACCGCAAGGCATCTATTCCTCCTATCGATTTTTAATCACTTATTTGAGAAGTTTGGACATTCGCTAAAATATCTAATTTAAACTCCCTCGAAAATTTAAATGAAGGCACTACCCGTTCTGGCACTTTTACTGCATCATTGGTCTTTGGATTACGACCAACACGACCCTTCCTTACTTTTAATTTAAATGTCCCAAAGTGTCTGATTTCAATATGTTGACCACTTTTCATCTTGGTCTTTACAGTTTCCAAAAATATATTCACTACTGTGGCTACATCCTTTGCTTTCATCCCTGTTTCTTTGGTGATCTCTCTAACTATATTGGCTTTAGTCATATTATAGTTCCTCCAATTTAATTCAATTTTTTTTTGTGCATTTTTTTTTTATAACCTTTTTTTGTCGAGAGGTTTTTTATTGTTTTCTAGATAAAAGACTATATTAAAAAGTTTTGTTTGATTTTTATTAACTGAAACTTTACCAAAATAATGGTTAAAGATATACAAAAAACAGATTGCAGCTTTTAGGGACAACATAGTAAAACCAGCAAAGAAACCTTCCTTGTGGTTAGCTATTTGAGAGGTTGGTGTTTCACTCCATCTTTTTGGTGAAGAGTAAAAATTTAAAAAGCGGAGAGATAGCATCTCTCCGCTATTTAGATTATTAGTTTATTATCAAATCAAATGCTTATAAAGAGGGAACTTTGCTGTTAGCTTCCTCACTGTAGCTTTCACTTCATCGAATTTTGCTTTATCTTTTGGATTATCGGCGACTATCTTTATGCATTTGGCGATTTCCACCATATCAGCTTCCTTCATACCACGAGTAGTGACAGCAGGAGTGCCGACCCTGATGCCCGAAGCTATAAAGGGAGACCGTGTGTCATAAGGCACAGTGTTCTTGTTTACAGTGATACCGGCTAAATCGAGGGACTCTTCCATTTTTTTGCCAGAAGGTCCACCTTCTTCTTTTGTGCCGAGGTTCAAAAGCATCAGATGTGTATCAGTGCCACCAGAAACAAGTTTAAAACCTTCTTTTTTTAGGGCATCAGCCAGAGCAGCAGCATTTTTTATCACTTGTTTTTGGTAATTTTTGTAGTCATCAGACAAAGCTTCCTTGAAGGCAACAGCTTTTGCTGCTATGATATGCATTAGTGGTCCGCCTTGGATACCAGGAAATACCTTTTTGTCAACATCTTCTGCATATTGTTTTTTACACAATATCAAGCCTGAGCGGGGTCCGCGCAGAGTCTTGTGGGTAGTGGTGGTCACTATATCTGCAAAAGGAACAGGGCTGGGGTGCAATCCTGCTGCTACCAGTCCGGCTATATGAGCCATATCAACCATTAGTTTAGCGCCCACTAAATCAGCTATTTCGCGGAATTTTTGAAAATCAAGTGTCCGAGGATACGCTGATGCGCCTGCTAGTATCATAGCTGGTCTATGCTTGAGAGCTAGTTCTTTTATGTTCTCATAATCTAGCACTTCTGTGTCTTTCATCACTCCATAATGAATGATATTAAACAGTTCACCCGAAAAACTCATTTGATGTCCATGAGTTAAGTGTCCGCCGTGAGCGAGCTCAAGGCTAAGAACAGTGTCACCCGGTTTGACCAATGTAAAATAAGCAGCCATATTTGCTTGTGAACCAGAATGAGGTTGCACATTTGCGTGCTCTGCCCCGAATAGTTTTTTTGCTCGTTCCACAGCGAGCTGCTCGACTATATCCACATATTCGCAGCCACCGTAATAACGCCCATATTCGTTGTAATCTACATTACCTGTCTCTTTATTCCAGCGGTAAGGATAACCTTCTGCATATTTATTTGTTAGCACAGAACCAGCTGCTTCCATCACTGTGGCTGACACATAATTTTCAGATGCTATCAGCTCTAGGTTTTCTTCTTGGCGAACTAATTCATCTCGCATTGCATTGTAAACTTCGGGGTCGAATTGTTTTATTCTATCCATTTTTATACCTCATTTTTTATTTTTTATTTTCATAATCTTTTATTTTGTTCAAGCGTCGCAAATGTCTTTCTTCATTTGAGAAAGATTCATTTAGGAACACATCAACTATTTGGAATATTTCTGTGCTCATCGTCTGTTTAGATGACAGAACCAGCACATTTGCATCGTTGTGCTGTCTCGAAAATTTTGCTGATTCTTTATTCAAGCATAGGCAAGCCCTGATTCCTTTCACCTTGTTTGCGACCATGTTCATTCCGTGCCCTGTGGCACAAACTAGAATCCCTATATCTGATTTACCCTCAGCCACATCTTGGGCTGCTAAAAATCCTGTGTCTGGGTAATCTGCCGATTCTGTATCATAGCTACCAAAATCTATCACTTCTATATCTCGTTCGACTAAGTAGTCTTTTAATAACACTTTCAATTGGTATCCTGCATGATCGGATGCCATACTTATCTTTAACATATCTCTATTTCCTTTATTATTTTTCGTTTTCTGAACTTGCCATCAGGCAACTTAAAGCTATACAGTAAAATTTTGACTTCTTGCTTTCACTCCGCGACATTACTACCACCGGTTTGCTGGTGCCTTGTATCAAACCTGCCAGCTCTCCACTGGCAAAGAGCATCAAACCTTTGTAAAAGATATTTGCGGCGTCCAATGAAGGACATATCAATATGTCAGCCTCACCGTTTATTAGGTTCGGAACTCCCTTTATTTCAGCAGCACTTGGGTCGCAGGCAAGGAATAAATCCAGTGGACCATCCACTACGCAGTCTGGTAACTGTTTTCGGGCAACCATCTGGCAGACCATAGCGTCTGTCAGAGTGCTTTCCATAGCAGGATTTACTTTCTCTGTTGCTGCTAATAATGCTACTTTCGGCTTTGTAATGCCAAATTTGTTTGCCATCTGGACAGCGTATTTCAGCATAGCCGCCTTTTGTTCTAGATTTGGGGTGACTAATACTGCTGTATCGGTTACGAAAAGCAATTTATCTCGAGCAGGTATCTCTATCGCACAGACATAAGACATCACTGTTTTAGGAGGTAACAGTCCTTTTTCTTTATCCAAAACTGCTTTTAAGAACTTATCAGTATTGACCAGTCCCTTCATCAGCACATCTGCCTCATTGTTCTTTACAGCCTTCACAGCTTCTGACACAGCGATTTCGGCAGATGGAGTATCTATTATCTCAAATCTATGATGATCTATTTTCAAATCATCACAACACTTGATGATTTTGTCTTTGTTACCGAACATTAAAGCTTTTGCAAAACCGCTTGCGACAGCCTGATCGATTGCCCCCAGAGTGTTCTCATCTTCAGCCAATGCTATTGCTATAGTTTTGGGTGGTAGAGACTTTGCCTTCTCCACCATACCTTCTAGTGTTTTTATCATATATACCTTTTATGATTTGGAGTGCAGTGCGTTATATATCAGTGGTCACAGCTGCTAAAGCGATAGAATAAAGCTTTGTCAACGCAGAGTCGCCTCGTGAGGATAATATCACTGGCACCTTGCAGCCGACAACCATAGCGCCCAATTCTGCTTTTAAGAACTTTGTGCAAGTCTTGTAAAAAACATTACCCGATTCTATATTTGGGAAAAGAACCACATCTGCATTGCCACTGACTGGGCTTTTGTAATTTTTTATATCTGCTGATTCCTTGTCGATAGCTATATCAAATCCCACGGGACCTGCCATTGTGCATTTCGCAAATGCTCCTTTCTCGGCTCTTTGCATCAGCTCCAAAGCGTCTGCGGAAGAAGAAATTTTCGTGCTGGGCTTTTCAGAAGGTCCTATCAAGGCAACCATCGGGTTATCGTTGCCCAATTTGTGGGCTGTATCTATCATATAATGCAGTATTTTTTCTTTTTGGTCAACCGTAGGTGCTGGTATCACTGCCACATCGCCAACTATCAGTAGCTTGTGATACCCTTTTGGCTCTAACACAGTGACATGGGATAGCACAGAACCCGGCTCTAGTAGTCCTCTCTCTTTGTTCAGGATACAACGCATATAATCATCGGTGGAAAGTGTGCCTTTCATCATAAGCTGTGCTTTACCTTGCCGGATCATATCACAGCAAAATAAACCTGCTTCGGTAGGGTCTTTTTGTTCGATAATCTCAAAAGTATTT
>WRIO01000036.1 GCA_009782695.1 Candidatus Cloacimonadota bacterium | reverse complement strand
CATGAATTCCATGTTCGGGCTTTTACTGGCGGCGGTTATTTTCTGGACCCTGGTGGTGGGGCTTCTGGCTTTGCAGTTTTTCTTTACCGTCCGGGTCCGGCTGGATACAAAACTTGTGAAGGTTATAAAGAAATGTTTTATCATTTTCTTTGATAACCAAATATTTGCGTATCTCCTCTTCGGATATAGTTCGTTGTAATATGGCAGAGATAAGCAGCACATAGACTTTTGGCGGTTCAAAGAGGTTTTCTCCCAGCAGTAGATTCGGCGTAATCCTGTCCTTTTCCTTCACCAATATCGTGCCTTTATAGGGGAGAGAATAGTCAAACACGCAATCCCTTATTATAAAATCATTTAGTGTAAAATCAGCGAAAACATAGCTTTGTGGAATAGAGCTTTCCAGACTTTCATAAGGTCGGAGAGCCTCCAAAAGCACTTTTTTAGAATTTGTTGATACTAAATCACGAGTGTCTATCAGTAGAGGGATCTTTGCCTTGATATCTACGCTATTCTTTTCTAAAGAGATATTAGTCTCAAAGCTAAATCTCACTTGGGTGTCCTTATCTGGCATATAGTAAAAAACTTCATTCGTTTTCAGTTTAAACTCTTCACCTTCGATAGACACAGTCATGACATTAGCTTGCTTCGAACTGTGCAAGATTTTGGGTCTGATATAGAGGCATAATCTCTCATAACAGTCATTTAGGAGCAGCTCTTCTGCACAGGTTTCAGACACAGTGGCTAGCACTCCGAGATGGGGCGAGATAAACAACCTGTCCCGCCAAAGCTCTGTGATACCTTGCAGCTCCACGCTCTCTATTATCATAAGAATCGCTTGCTTTTCTGTGGCATTACTTATCACGCCACCTGCACCGATGACTATCTCTATATCAGACATCGAAAAGATAAAGCTCTTGTCATAGTGTGGATAAAACATGTGTTCTTTCCATTTATCCCGGTGTGCTAACTGTTTTAAGTTGTCCAGAAAACCTATCCTTTTCCTTTGGAAGTGCATATTAAAATGCTGCTTTATAGATAGTCGGATAGCTGAGATAGCTGTGATGTGCTCATAAAATTTATGCTTTTCTATCTGGGGATTATTCCCTGGATACAAGATTTTGTTTCCGATATAGTTTTGATATTCATCTCTGTGTGCAGACATTGGTTGCCCCGCTAAAAGGTTTAGATATGGGACGATGTCCTTCTCGAAATCACATTCTGTCAGCACATTACCGATGCTGTAGCTCATTCCAAAGTTCGCACTTACAGAGCGGTGAAACCGGTCATCGATATTTGAAAATATATCTGTGGTGGCTCCTCCTATATCAAAGGCTATCACCTTTTGGTATTTTTTCCCTAATATTTTTAAGGACTGCAGCACACCAGAGGGGGTGGGGATGATGTCTGCATCCACTATCTTTTTGACTTTCGCATATCCTGGCGCCTGCTCCATCACATTTTCCATAAAGAGATTATGTATCTTTTCCTTCGTGGGTTCAAGGTTCTCTTCTTGCATACTCGGGCGGAGGTTTGGCACAAAATGTAAATCGAACATTTTGGAAAAAATAGTATTTATATAATCTGTAGCGTCCTTATTACCTGCATATACGAGTGGGAGCTTGTTGCCGGTAGAAAATTTCTGGTTAGGATTTGCCAGCTTTAACCTTTCTGCTATCCTATACACCGAAAACAGCGCACCTCCATCTATGCCCCCACAGAATAATATAATATCTGGATGAGCAGCGTTAAAAATCTGCATTTGTTCGAAGGTAGAGCGTTTATCATCGATAGCTATGGTGTCTATCAGCACGCCCCCCACACCGAAAGCAGCCCTTTCGGCAGAAGCAGCAGAATCGCATTTCGTGAGACCTATCACTAATATTTGCAGACCTCCGCCTGCACTACTGGTAGTTAGATAGCTAAAACCTTCTAGGAAAGCCAGATTATCCACCTGTGCTGTGGGCGAAAGGATGGCAGTATCTCCATTCTGTTCCAATTTTCGGATAGAATTGTATATCCCCACCTTTACATCCTCATCAGGCTTTTCCACAGTGGTATAAGCTGACTGGTAATCTTTCAAGCGGTAGCTGTTATCTTCTTTTTGCAGCCACAAAGCCTTGGTGGTCGTGCTACCTATATCAGTGATGATTATATTGTTTTTTAACATATTTTTTCTCTTTTTCCAGTTTATCACTTAGAAGTTACTCTTGCTCCTGGGTAGTAAAAATCCAAAATCTCTTTGTATGAATGCCCTGCGTTCGCCCGTGCGATAGCCCCTATCTGGCATAGACCTACGCCGTGTCCATAGCCATTTCCTATTATCTTCACTTTGCCTTTATCTTTTTCTATGAGGAATAGATTTGAGGGTAAGTCTAGCATTCTTCTTATCTCGCCTTGTCCCTTTATCACCATATTTTTGGGTGTGGATCTCACATCTAACTCTTGTACTCTTGCCGATGAGTTAAACTTATTTATAGCTATATCTCTAACTTTTTTCCGCCCTAAAAGCCTCTGTAAATCCTTGTAAGTAAATACTTTTTCCCAGTTCAGATGTTTATGTGACCACTTGGGAGTGAGCTCTGTATTTATGCAGTAGTTATCAGCTTTAGGTCGTAGGTATTCTAAATCTGTCACCCACATATTTCCTGCACTTTCCGTTATCCCCCCGCAAAATGATGCGTAATAGGCTTCTATCAATTGACTTTTATAAGTCATAACTTCACCAGCTGTGTCTTTTGCTGCTTTTTTCGAGTTAGCTGTTTGGTCTTTTAAGCCTGAGTAAACCTGACAATGTGTGGTGGAGCACAAGTCATAGTTATCATTCCTGTGTTTGTTTTTATTTATCATAGATAGGGTGTAAGTCCTGGTCGCCACTGCTTGTGCCTTCAAGGCTTCGATAGGTGCACCTCCGCTTATTTCTGCTCCGATGACTCCTGCCACATAGTCCTCTAAATCTATGCGATTTATTACTCTGATTTTATCTTTTTCGAGAGTCAGACATATCTGTCCTAAGTATTGTTTTTGGTTCAGAGATATAGCCTTATCGGAGCTTAGTATTACAGCAGAACCATAAGTTTTGCCGTCTATTGTGATACTGCCGTTCACTATCTTTGCCACTATTGTCTTGCTGGTGATACCCTTGCTCGATGAACCTACCTTAGCAGTAAAACTACCAGCTTCTGTTTGGAGGGTAATTTGCGAGTTTTCAGCTATAAAAATATCTATCAAGGACGAGCCAAAAGCAGATTGGAAACAAAAAAAAGAGGTTAAAAACATTGTCAAAAGACAAAATATTTTTAGTTTTTGCAATATTCCCCCTTTTTTAGGTTCCCCCAGTAATAACAGTAGTTACTTCACAGACTCTATGAGTTTTTGACTTTTCCTTCTAACCTTTTTATTTGCTCGTCTATCTCTGCATCTTCTATTTTACGGAACAGCCTCTCAAATTCGCCTATCTCTATCACTTCTGGCACTTGCCATATATCTTTCCAGCCGAAACCTGTTTCATTCATTTTCATCATCATCCGAAGCCTTTTCATGCTTTTCGGCATAATCGGAAAGAGGATGATACTGATCACCCGAAGCAAGTCAGCACAGTAGAATATAACATCTTGAGTGGTAGATATATCTGTTTTTATAGTAACCCAAGGCTCTTGGTCATTAAAGTATTTATTGCCATCACGGGCAAAATCGAAGATAGCTTTTGTAACTTTTCGCACCCTGAACTCGCTGTAATCATTATAGACACTGTCTATAAAGTCCTGTGTAATCAAACGATTTGGTTCTTTTGGTCTTTGCACAGTGGCAGAAAGATTTTTCTGAGCAAAGGCGAACACTCTATTTGCCAGGTTACCCAGCACATTCGAAAGGGAATTATTGACTAAATTTTGAAAGTCCTTCCAGCTGAAGTCTGCGTCTTTTGATTCTGGTGCATTTGCAGCCAAGACAAACCTAAGCAGGTCGCTGTCGAAATCTTTTACAAAGTCCTCCACCCATACTGCATAGTCACGACTGGTGGATATTTTGTCCCCTTCCAAATTTAAATATTCGTTAGCTGGGATATCCCAAGGCAGTACGTATTTTTTGCTCTGCCCCATCAGGATTGCGGGCCAGATGATAGCGTGAAAGGGGATGTTATCCTTGCCGATAAAATGGATTAATTTTGTATTTTCATCGAACCAATATTCCTTCCAAACATCAGGTTTACCTATCTTTTTTGCCCATTCGATGGTCGAGGAGATATACCCTATCGGTGCGTCAAACCACACATAGAGCACCTTGTCTGCACCTTCTTCCAGAGGCACAGGCACACCCCAGTTGATATCACGAGTGATAGCCCTTTCTATCAGTCCCTCTTCTATCCAGCTGAGGATAAACCTCTTTACATTATCCTTCCAATTAGGCTTGTTTTCAAGCCATTCTTTTAGCTCATCTGCAAAGGCAGGCAAGTCCAAAAACCAGTGTTTAGTGTCTTTGATCACAGGTGTGTGACCGCAGATCTTACAGATAGGGTTTATCAGTAGGTTCGCATCTATTAGTTTGCCGCAAGCGTCACACTGGTCACCACGAGCCCCAGCGGCACCGCAATGGGGGCAGTCTCCCTCCACATATCTATCTGGCAAAAAGCGATTATCATGTTCGCAATAGGCTTGTTTAGTGGTTTTTGTGGTGACCTTGTGTGCGCTGAGCAATTCGGTAAAAAACTCTTGGGAAAGCTTGTGGTGTTCTGCTCTGGCGGTCCCAGAAAAATTGTCAAACTCGATATCGACAGCTGTAAAGCTATCCAAAATGTTTTGGTGATAAAATTCAACTATTTCTTGGGGTGTCTTTCCTTCGACTTCTGCCCGTATGGAAATAGGCGCCCCGTGTTCATCAGTTCCGCACACGTATATCACTTCATTTTCACACAATTTCAAAAAACGGACATAGATATCAGCAGGTAAATACGCCCCTGCCAGATGCCCTATATGTAGCTTGCCGTTTGCATAAGGCAAGGCACTTGTCACTAAATATTTGCTCATTTATTATTCCAAGAAGTTTATTTGAGTAGCACTGCTTTTTTCGGGGGTAATGACTTACCATCTACGCTTAATCTATACAGATATATCCCCGAAGCCAGCTTGTCTGGGTTCCATATCACATAAGAGTTCCGAACATCAGCCGGCAAGATAGGTATCCTTTCCACTCGTTGCCCGCGAATATTGTAAATATCTATTTGGGCTTTTTGAAACCTTGTATCTGATATAGAAAATGATATCCTGGTCTCTGGATTAAAGGGATTCGGATAGTTTTGATACAACGCAAGCGGTGTTGGTTCTGGGATGATATCCACATCTGCCACAGTGGTTCCAGTGAGCACTTTTACGCTATTTATATACCAACCAGGGTCGGTCAGCTCAAGTAAATTTGAATTGTCTGTGGTGTCATCCACGAGCCTAAACCTGACATATATGCTCTGTCCGTGAAAGGGCTGTAAATCTATCAAATTATAATGCCAGGAGTCGTATCTCCCTGCTTTTTCATAGATTACTTCCCAGACTTCTTTGTCTTGGGAAACAGCCACAGTCACATAGTCATGTTCCCATTCTGTGTATAACCACTGTTCGAGCAATAGCCATGTTTCTAAATCATTGGGAACTTGTATCGGGTTTTCTGTCACAACCCATACATCAGCACCAGGTTCATAAAAGCCATATCCGCCCCAGTTTGTAGCCAGAAATCTTTTGTCAAAGTTATTACCATACCTATTGAAATCTACTATGATCCAAGGCCCATTTATTTCCCAAGAGCTCATATCTCCCATAAAGTCCTCGCTGAGTAAAACATTTGCTGTGCCTACATCGATAGTCATTTCACGGGAAAAAGAAAAGTCGAAATTTTGACGGAAAGGAGTGCCATTTTCTGTGATAATGGTCAAAGTCCTATTACCCACGAAAGTGTTTATCACTATATGTCCGTTCGTGACTTCATATTCATCGTCCCCTTGTGGGTCAGAGATGGACACAAAAGCGTGATTTACCGCTGTTCCGTTTGCTTTTATGTGTAAATCTATAGCTACGGGATGCAAGGGTTTAAGCTGAACAGCTCTGCTTGCCCAGCTAGATACAAACACATTTACGCCTGTCAAAGTCTTTGGTTCATAACCTTTTTTCCTCACGGTAAACGAATAGCTACCCGGAAACACAGGACGCCAATACCGACCATGTTCGGAATTCGAGATGCGTGGAGATACAGCATCTGATTCATATCCATGCAGGACAATCTCTGCACTGAGGGGACTCCCTGTCAAGGAATCTGTGACTGTGACAGACAGCATAGAGCGGGAGATGGAATCTTGGTCAAAACCAGTCCTAGTTGCTCTATTAAAGAGCCAATACATGCCGTTGTTGCAGCTTGATATGATACTATTTAATGCGGCTTCTGAAGGTTGAATAAGACTAGTTCCACATTCTATCAAAAACATAACAGTCCCTGTCTTTGCATAAAACCAGATGTTTTGGTCCCCTTTTCTTCCTTTTGACGGGGCTGCTGAGTAAGAACTACCGCTCTGAAACTTATTAATTCGTTGGGCTACATTTGTCCCAATATCGTTATTTATTGCCCAATCAGGGGCTGGGCGGAGATCCTGAAAATTATAGGGTGTATACAATGTCTCTGCTAAATTACCAGATCTCGAAGAATGCCAAGTAATTGCATACAAAAACTGTTCTCGCAGTGCAAAATCACGGATAGCAATATTTTCTGATTCTGAAAAGGGAGCAGAGCCTCGATAATAATCGTAAGTTTCACTAGCTGATGGAGCTAGCAGCGTGTCGCCATGAACCCAATTCCAATCCCAGTTTCTGTTCAAATCCACGCCATTTACATAACCCCAAGGCCCATTTTCATAAGGAAAAGGAGGTATAACAGAGGGGTCATTTATTCTTTTATTTTTTCGAAAGGTGACATCTAAACCTTGCATTACAACATTTAGACCTTCAGGATTCATGCTCGGGACTATCCAAGTCTCCAGCTCATTCATCCACCTCCGATATGGTAGCTCTTCAGATTGTGTCACCATATCTATCATCAGTCTGATACAAATTTCCATACCGATAATCTCTTCTGCATGGATATTTGCTAGCATCAAGATGCGTGGTCGATCTAACCTTTGCTGGGCATTATTTGATATCCTGACTCCCCAAATGGGTATATCTTCTGCTGTCGAACGCCCTAACTCTTCGATCATAATCAACTCTGGATAATTTGTAGCAAGGGAGTCCATGATGTCTTTCATATCACTATATCTCTTCCAATAATCTGGTAAAGGGTTTACTTGTGCAACTAAACAAAAGCTGCAGAGCAATAAAAGAGTGAACATTACTAATTTTTTCATTATTACCTCTATAATATTTCTAAAACTATTTTTTATATTATCTATTTTTTGTCAATACTTTTTTGGGTTTTCTTGATATCTTCTTGTCCATTTGCCGATAAATAGACGCATAGATTATTCACATGAGACTAGCCAATTTCAAGGTCGTGTTCCAGTTGCGAATAGTGATATTTTTATATATCGGAGTTTTCAGAATATCTGGAAATTTACTCTGTCCCAAGTTTTCTATAGATCTGCTGATATAAATAACCTGCTTTCCTATATATAGTTTATCTACTCCTTCTTTGGTTTTTATATGCTGCTCGGCTTCGATTGGAGCAAGGGGGGGAATCATATATATCACATCATACTTGAATTTTTCTTTATCAAACCCAAAGTTTACTGGTTTCGTTTCTATCACATTTTGTATATCAGACACAGTGTAAATAGCAGTCTTTATTTCATCGTTCAATCTCATGGAAAGGGCTGTCTCTATTTTTTCTCGAAAGTTTTTGTTCGTGCTATCAAACATCACATTTCCACTTTGGATATAGGTAGTGACTTTTTCAAAGCCAAGGTCCTCAAATAATGATTTTAAGTCTACCATTTTTATGATATTTTTACCCCCAACGTTTATGCCTCTTATTAAACACAAATATTTCATAAGTTACCTGCTTTTAAGAATGTAATGGCAGTGGGGCCTGACAGTTTTTCCTTTATAATAAACTTCTCGAAATTGCGTGATATGATTTCTGCTTTTGATCTCTCTACGATTATCAATCCATCTTCTTTTACAAAGCTGTTTTGATACAAGAGGTTTAGAGTATTATTCACAAGATCCTTGTTATATGGAGGGTCTAAAAATATCAAGTCAAACTTTTGGCTTGGAGGTTTTGTTAAAAATATCTCAACCTTTTTTTTGATAATTTTACACTTATCAATGCATTGTAATATCTCTATATTAGCAAATAGAGCTGATA
>WRIO01000035.1 GCA_009782695.1 Candidatus Cloacimonadota bacterium | reverse complement strand
AAATATGGATACATCTGAGATACTAAAAAAGATAAGAAAGATAGAGATAACCACTCGTAAGCTGGTAAATGATATATTCTCTGGGGAATATCATTCTATGTTCAAAGGGCATGGTTTGGAGTTTTCCGAAGTGCGTGAATACCAGCCGGGTGATAGCTTTAAAGAGATAGATTGGAATGTAACAGCCCGTTATAACTATCCTTATATCAAAAAGTTTAAAGAGACACGCGAGTTAAATGTCCTGTTTTTGATAGACGGTAGTGCGAGCACATTCTTTGGCACGCAAAATATGCTAAAAAATGACTTGATAGCTGAGATAGCCGCTCTCCTTTCTTTTTCGGCATTATCAAACAATGATAAAGTAGGTATGCTGCTTTTTACAGATAAAACTGAGATATATTCTCCCCCACGAAAAGGAAAGAAAAACGCACTCAAAATCATACGCGATATACTCTATTACACTGTGTCCGAAAAGACAACAAATCTGGAAAGTGCTATCAAACATATATGGTCTATCACAAAGAAAAAGTCTATCATTTTTATCCTATCTGATTTTATAGCAGACGATTACGAACACAGCCTAAAAATCCTTGCGAAAAAACACGATGTGATTGCCTTCAAAATAAATGACCCTGCTGAGATGGATTTGCCTGCTGCTGGTATCATAGACTTCGTAGATCCAGAGACAGGTGATCTTTTTACAGTCAACACCCTAAACCCAAAACTCCGCCAACTGTATCGCGATGAGGTAGAGATAAAAAATCGCGAGATGACTGAGTTTTTTAAAAAGAATAACATAGATATGGTAAACCTATACACAAACAGACCTTATATAAAAGACCTGATGAAATTCTTTAAGCTGAGGGCACAGAAAAGAAAATGAAAAGACTTTTTATGCCCACACCCCGTCAGGCTAGCGCCTGCCACCCCTCTCCACAGGAGCGGGGAAAAGTTATGGTGTCCTTCGGACGATATAAAACATTTCACATCATACACATTCTGCGAAGTAGACATATCACCCACATCTATCATAACCACCCCGTCCGCTGGCGCGTCCACCCCTCCAAATTGGATGGGAATTTTCCCACACCCCGTCAGGCTAACGCCTGCCACACCTCTCCCGTAAAAGCGGGAAAAATAATAATTCTCCTCATTGCCCTTATCTCTTTCACCTTTGCCATAGCCACCACTATCAAAGCACCTGCCATACACAAGGATTACTATATCGGTGAGATAATAGAAATCCCGATAGACCTCAGCCAGCACAAACCAGAAAAACTATTCGTGCAGAGAGATTTTGACGAGACAAAGGTGGTGGTGCGAGAGATAGAGCCTGTGAAGGATAAACCGTGGCAATACCTCCTAAGAATAGCAGTCTTTGACACGGGGTATGTGGATTTAGGCAAGATTCCTATTTACAATTTGGAGGCAGGAGTCCCCGACACTATATTTGTTGAACCGTTTACAGTGCGAGTAAAATCCTCTCTGTCGGGTGACGAAAAGCCTAGTGACGATATCCCCCTAGAGATAAAAGACATTATGGGGTTTTTAAAAGATATACAGCCTCCTTTAAAATTCAGATTGAAGTTCCTGGACTATTTTGTACCTATCCTCATCATATTACTAATTGCCACTGGGTTCTACTTTTTAACGAAATTAAAAACAAAAGAAAGGGTGATAGAGCGGGTGATAGTGGATAACAGACCTAGCTGGATGATTGCCATGGAGCTGCTATCAGCTTTAAAGAAGAAAAGGTTGCTCGAAGATGGTCAATATCTGGAATTTTACTTTGAGCTATCGTTGATACTGCGAATTTTTTTAGAGTTGCAATACAAGATAAAAGCAGCTGAAATGACCACTTACGAGATAAAACAGGTCTTGCCAGCAGTGAAATCAAAGCAACAAATATTAAACACCCTCACAGAAATGGACAAGATAAAGTTTGCCAAATTTACCCCAGAGTTTACAGAAGCAAAGGCAGTGCTAGACTGGGTGGAGGGTTATTTTAGAGGCTTTGCCCACGAGACTCCGGTCGAGACAGGAGACCAATAAACCATGTATAATTTTTTATATCCGCATTGGTTTTGGGCTCTACTGATAGTCCCCGTAGTGATACTCTATGATTTATGGTCATACAAGAGGTTTACCCCCAAAATCGTCTTTTCAAATCTCTCTGTGATAAAACTTTTCCAAAAAAGAAGTTCATTCTTGCGGTTTTTACCTATGGCGGCAAAATCAGCTGTCATAGTATTTATAGTGATAGCCTTAGCTCGTCCGCGATTTACCTTAGAGCGCCGCGAGCATACCACTTTCGGTATAGATATAGCCCTAGTGATAGACATTTCGGGTAGTATGCAGGCGGTTGATTTTCGCCCAAACAATAGAATCGAAGTGGCAAAAGATGTGGTAAAAAACTTTGTTAAGAACCGCCCTGATGATAGGTTTTCGGTGATAACCTTTGGCACTTATGCCTATTCGCTAGTCCCCCTTACAAACGATTTTAGTGCCCTAAACATGATCATCAGTGATATAAAGGCAGATCCCGAAGGGCAAACAGCTATCGGTAATGGTATAGCTATCGGCGTGTCCCGACTAAAAGACTCCCCCGCTAAATCACGGATAATCATCCTGCTCACTGATGGTGTAAATAATGCTGGGCAGATAGACCCAAATAGTGCTGCAGAGCTGGCAAAGACTTTTGGTATCAAGGTTTATGCTATCGGTATCGGTTCAAAGGGGCAAGTTGACTTCCCCTATCAGCACCCCATCTTTGGTTTGCAATATCGCAAAGTAAATATCGATATGGACATAAATGCATTGCACAAGATAGCAGAGATTGGTGGCACAAATAGGGCTGCCATAGCCTCTAGCACAGAGCAGCTGCAAGACATTTTCGCCGAGATAGACAGGCTCGAAAAGACAGAAATCAAATCAAATGTGCTATATGAACACAAAGAGCTATTTATCTACTTCTTGTATGTGGCTCTGGGGCTGATATTTGTGATGATCTTGAGCCGAACAATTTTTAGGTTTACATTACCATGAGAATGAATACATTATCTGTATTTTTCCCCGCTCCTGCGGAGAGGGGTGGCAGTTAATAATGACAAGTTACAAAGGACAAATTACGAGTCATTGGTATTTTGTCATTTGTAATTTCCAACGAAGTTGGATGACGGGGTGTGGGAAATTCCCATCCAATTTTGGAGGGGTGGACGCGCCAGCGGACAGGGTGGTTTAGGTAAATTAAAATGAGAAATATTGGTGTCCTTCGGGCGAATGTGTATTGGGTTTAACCACCCTGTCAACAAGTTGCCACCCCTCCAAATTGGATGGGAATTTATTGGTGTCCTTCGGACTGCTATATTATTCTGGATTCTTCGCTACGCTCAGAATGACAGTTAAGGGCGGGTGAATATTATTTATAGGAGAAAAAAATGAGTTGGGGAAACCCTTTTGCCTTGTATTTATTGGCTTTAATTCCTGTTTTTGTGCTTTTTATTTATTTTTATAAAAAGCAGAGAAGGAGACAGCTTTTAAAGTTCTGTGACGAAACTTTATTAGACTTTCACAATAAAAGTTTTTCCAGCTTTTACTTTAACTTAAAGACATTTATCCTCACCATATCTTTTGCCTTTTTGGTGATAGCTATCGCTCGGCCGCAATGGGATAGAGATATTCGCATAGTGGAAATCTTTGGGCAAGATTTAGTTTTTTTGATAGATGTGTCAAAAAGTATGGACGCCCAAGATATAAATCCAACCCGTTTGGAGAGGGCAAAAAGGCATATTAACCTCTTTTTGGACGAATTGAAAGGTGACCGCGTGGCAATAGTTGCCTTCGCAGGTTCTGCTGTCACTATCTGCCCCTTGACCACAGACTATGCAGCCTTAAAGCTGATAGTGTCAAACCTAACCACTGACACTGTTACCGATTACGGCACAGATATCGGAGTGGGGCTCAAAAGAGCAGGCGAAGCCTTTAATCAAGAGTCATCAGCCAAAACTATCATATTACTAAGTGACGGAGAAGACCTGGAAGAAGAAGGCACAGAAATAGCCAAACAACTTGCCAGACAAGGAGTTGTGATATACGCTTTGGGCATAGGCACGCCAGAAGGGTCACCGATAATGATAAAGAATGACAAGGGTCAAGACGAATATGCGAAAAATGACCAAGGCAATGTCATCATCACCAGAGTCGATGTGTTAGGCTTGCACAAAATAGCCGAAACCACCGGGGGAAACTTCTATATGATATCGCCATCTTATGCCGAGATTTTTGACATATTAAAGCTGATAAAAAATAATGAACAGACCAAATCTGCGACCAGACAATATTTTCGTTATAAAGAACAGTATCACTATTTCTTATACTTAGCCTTGATTTTGCTACTAGCTGATAGTGTGGTGATCTTTCGGAATAATAAGGTGGGGGAGAGGTGTCCTTCGGACAGTTGAGGACGCTTCGCGTCGTTGAGGACAAACTTCGTTTGTCGTTGAGGAGCTTCGCTCATTGATATTGGATAGGGCTTCGTGCTGTTGATGGATTTCGGACGAGTCTTAATTTTCCCCGCTCCTGTGGAGAGGGGTGGCAGTTAATAATGACAAGTTACAAAGGACAAATTACGAGTCATTGGTATTTTGTCATTTGTAATTTCCAACGAAGTTGGATGACGGGGTGTGGGATTCTTATCCGTCCGAAGGACACCATACCCGTAGGGAACAATGCCTAGCGAGTTTACGAGCGAACATCGTTCCGAATGTTTCGGACGGGGTGGTTAAAAAAAATACATTTTAAAATAAAGAGATAAAACATGAAAAAAATAGTATTTATATGTCTGATGGTTTTTATCTGCTATCACTTAAATGCAGAATTAAATTATCGGAAATTCTTTAAAAATCGGGCTGCCACGAAGCAGTGGGAAAAAGAAAACTTTACAGAAGCAGAGCAGCTTTACAGAGAAAACGCTATCGAAAATCCCAATCTGGGCGATTTTCATTACAATCGGGGAACTGCCCTATATAAAATCGAAGAATATGACGAGGCTATGAAAGAATTTCAGATAGCACTGAACGATAGAAGCTTTAAAGATAGAGACAAAATATATCATAATATGGGGAATATCGCCTTGCAAAAAGCTTTTCAAAACGAATCTGGGGAAGACCTACAAAACGCTATCGAGCTTTACCAAAGGTCTCTCATCGAAAACCCAAATAATATAGATTCCCGCAAAAATTATGAATATGCCAGGATGATCACCCAGCCGCCCGACCAACAAGAGCAAGAACAACAACAAGACCAGCAACAAAACAATGAAGAAGGTGACGAAAATCAGCCGCCACCACCAGATAAAGAAGACCCAGATAAAAAAGAGGCTGAAAGGATGCTGCAAGCACTCGAGCAAAAACAAGAACAAGAAAAGGATGAACAGCAGCAGCAAGGTCGCCCAGGACCACGAGGAAAGTATTGGTAAAAGTTAATTTTCCCCGCTCACTCGGAGAGGGGTGGCTGCGAAGCAGACGGGGTGTGGATAAATTCCCCTCCAATTGGGAGGGGTGGACGCGCCAGCGGACGGGGTGGTTGACAAATGAATACATTATTCGTAGGGAAGGATTACCTAAGCCTTCCGAAAGATCCGTCCGAAGGACACCTTTCTTTTCCCCATCCCACAGGGAAGGGGTGGCAGGCGCTAGCCTGACGGGGTGGTTGACAAATGAATACATTATTCGTAGGGAAGGATTACCTAAGCCTTCCGAAACATCCGTCCGAAGGACACCTTTCTTTTCCCCATCCCACTGGGAAGGGGTGGCAGGCGCTAGCCTGACGGGGCAGGGGATTTATACCCATCCGAAGTGTACTCTCTTTTTCCCCGTTTTTTCAGAGAAGCAGACCTGAAGTGAGACTATGCAAGAATACATTACACTTTATGAAAACTACCTTTTGAGTAAAAATGCAGCCCAAAACACCATAAACGCTTACCTATCCGATATACGCTCGTTTCAAACATTTTGCCGAGAGATATTTGCTAGCCAGACTGTCGATATTCTAGATCTAAATACCGATTTGATACGGGCTTACCTGATTTCTCTCTTTAACGCTAAAAAGACTAACAGGACAATCTCCCGTAATGTCACAGCCTTGTCTATGTTTTTTAGATTTTTAAAGCTAAATGAGTATGTGGAAATCAACCCCATGAAAAAGGTGAAGAACCCAAAGTATCAGAGACCTCTGCCGAAATTTTTTACCGAAACAGAGATCACCCAGCTATGTGAGGCACCAGTCATAGAGACATTCGAGGGCATCCGGGACAAAACCATGATAGAACTTTTCTACTCTTCAGGCTTGCGAGTATCAGAGCTAATAGAACTAACGCTCAGAAATATAGACATTTACGCCAGAAAAGTAACAATAATTGGCAAGGGGTCAAAAAAGAGAATAGTCCCCCTAACAGCCGTAGCTATCAAGTGGATAGAAAAATACAACCTCATCAGAGCAAAACAAAAGACAGAAGTTTTCTTTCTATCCAAAAAATTTGAACCCTTGACCAGATACCAAGTTTACTACATCGTAAAAAAATACATCAAGGAACTTTCCCTAAAAACAGGATACTCCCCACACACCATCAGGCACTCTTTCGCCACCCACATGCTAAACAACGGCTGCGACCTCTATGCTATAAAGGAAATGCTCGGTCATTCCGACCTTGCCACCACAGAAGTTTACACCCATGTCACCCCCGAAGCCGTCCGAGAAGCATACCTGCAAGGACACCCACGAGCAAAAAAGAAATTTGAACCATAAATATTTGTGGTAAGGCTTACCCAAACCTTCCGAAAGTAAAAATATATCGTAGGGAAGGATTACCCAAGCCTTCCCTACGATATTGAACCTGCCTGTAACTAATCTTCACGATTTGTAACACTATATATTATATAATGATATATGTAAGGAGTTAAGAATATGTGTAAAAAAGAGGATGTCTATTGCAAATTTGTTGCTATGTGCCCGAAGGTGCGTGAATTTTGCGAAAGTCAGACGGATAATATCTGCTTTTGGGGGTCAAATCCCATAATAAAATCAGCGTCAGGCAAAGTGCCACATTACGATATCGAATGTGTATCACACAACGGGGGAGAGGCGTATTATGGCAGGAGACGCGGAAAAAGGGTTGTGACGGAAAAGAACAAAATTTGGGGTGCATATATGTCCCACCTAAATGAATTGTGGAAATCTTTGCCAGAAGATGTGAAACAGAACTTCGCAGAGTATGCTGATATTGCATTTCAAAATAGTTGCGATGACAAATGCAAGGCAAGTGGGAGAACATTCTTCTTTAAAGTACTAGGTCAACAAAAAGATTATTTCGTATCTCTCGAAGAGATTAGCGAGTTTTTTGGAAACACATTGAACGATTGGATAGCTAGGGGATTTTTGATAGACTTTGAACTGACAAATATTTTTTTTGCCCAAATCATACCAGAATAAAATGTTTTTAAAAGTAACATGCAACCACTCAGCAGGGAGCATGGGGATACCTCCGAGATACTCCCATGTTCCTTGCTGTTTGGCTATGCTTATCACATTATTTTATAAGGAAATACAGGTTCGTTATTTCCACATAAGGTATATTATGTAAACCATAAAATCAAAAATACGAGGGGGAGGGCGGGAAAGTGATGTCAAGTGACCTGTGCAAATAGCTTGATAAGAAAGTGGTGTTCTTAGGAAGGATATATACCCACACCCCGTCAAGCAAGCTTGACACCCCTCTCCGCAGGAGCGGGGAAAAGAGAGAAATTGACCAACCATCTACAACCTCTCGCCCTCATTCAGAGCGGAGCGAAGAATCCAGTTTACACATCAGTCCGTAGGACACCATAATAGCTCCGTAGGAGTGACATAAGGTAAGTTGATAACAACATTTGGTTGTTTTTTACTAACATTTCGCTCCTAACGGAGCTGATGTGAGATACACGATTCATTCTACCAACATATCGCCTCTACGAGGCTATAAAGGTGTGCTTCGCACTATATACATTCTGGATTCTTCGCTTCGCTCTGAATGACGGAAAGGGGATACCCACCAAAATGTTTATTTTCATAATCTGCAGTGAAAACCTTTTAATGTGGCGTTGGATGGGAATTGAGTGGTATGCTACAGAAAAGTCCCCCTGCCCCGTCATCCAACTTCGTTGGAAATTACAAAAGACAAGATACCAATGACTTGTAATTTGTCTTTTGAACCTTGTCATTTTTATATTGCCACCCCTTCCCGCTGGGACGGAGAAAAAGTGGTGTGCCCGCACGGATGAGCGGAATGATGTTCGCTTCGAAAAGATATTGCATAT
>WRIO01000034.1 GCA_009782695.1 Candidatus Cloacimonadota bacterium | reverse complement strand
GGTGTGCTCCGCACGGACAGTCCAACTTCGTTGTGAGTTACTAATAGCAATGTGCTTCGCACTGACGAGAACGCTGGCGAAGCTGAGGAGCTTCGCTCGTTGAAAGTTGAAGTAAACACATCCTTCACATTCTGCGAAGCAGACATATCACCCACATCATTTTTGTGGTGTCCTTTGTTTTTTAAAAATAAAAAAAGTAACGATTTTAGCCAAAATGTGTTTCTTTTATAGGTTGAGTAAAGTATGCAAAAAATAGATATGATCATCAAAGCGGGGACGCTACTGACAGTGGACGAGGACGACACTGTCCTACAGAATAAAGCTATCTTGATAGATGGTGGTAAGATAATCAGTATCATAGATATAGAGATTTGCGACAGGCTTTACCCCAATATCCCCACTATCGATGCTCGCAAACAAATAGTGATGCCAGGCTTTGTAAATACACACACTCATATCGGAATGTCTTATTTGCGGGGGATAGCAGATGATCTGCCACTGGAAAGCTGGCTAAATGACTATATCTGGCCCTGTGAAAAACGCTGTATCACACAGGAATTTGTTTATGAGTCATCTCTACACGGCATAGCTGAGATGGTGAAAAATGGCATCACCTTCTTTAATGACATGTATTTTTACCCGGAGCAGACAGCCAAAGCTTGCAATGAAATAGGCATCAGAGCAAACCTGGGTCTACTGATATTTGACCTGCTAAAAGATATCGACCACACAACCGAAAGTGTGCAAAAGGCGGTAGACACCGAAAAAGAAAATCATTTAGTGGACTATAGTTTGGCAGTTCACTCTGTATATACTACATCGCGGGATCAATGGGAAAAAGCTATCGCTATCGCCTGTGAAAATCATCTGATATTGCACACTCACCTGTCCGAAACTGCCATAGAAGTGAAAAACTGCCGCGATCAATATGGGAAATCTCCCATAAAATTTGTCTATGATTTGGGAGCTTTTGACCAGCCGATGCTTTTTGCTCACGGGGTTTGGCTCGATAACAATGATTTTACTTTGATAGAAAACAAGCCTTGTTCTGTGTCTATAAATCTACATTCGAACCTAAAACTAGCCAGCGGTATAGCGCCTATAAAAGATTATATAGACCACGGAGCGAATATCAGCATAGGCACAGATGGTGCAGCAAGTAATAACACTCTCAGCATAGCAGACGAGATTTCCACAGCAGGTAGATTGTATAAGGCTTTTTACTCTGATGCTAGCTTCCTACCCACTCGCCAGCTGGTGAGGATGGCGACTATAAATGGAGCAAAAGCACTTGGAAAGGGAGACATCACAGGCAGCATCGAGGTAGGTAAATCAGCAGATATTATCTGTATCGATGTGGACAATTTTGCGTGCCAGCCTGTATATGACCCATATTCATACCTAATTTATTCCATGAATAGACAAGCTATCCAAAATGTGGTGATAGCAGGTCGCTGTGTGCTACAAAACGGCAAATTGACGACCATAGATGAAGGAAAGCTACTCGACAATGCATATAAAAATAAACAAAAAATGATAGCGGAATTAGAAGCTCTAAAAAAGGAGAATAGATGAACATATTCGATATAAACCTGATAAAGGTAAAGATGGCTTTTTCAGACAAGAAATCACTATTTGAGGCTATGGTAGAAGATCTTTGTCAGCAAGGGATAGTCACGGACAAGGAAAGCTTTTTGTCTGCTCTTCTGACCAGAGAGGATATAATGTCCACAGGTATCGGCTTTGGTATCGGGCTACCGCATGGGCGACATACTTGTGTCACTGAACTAAAAGTGGCAGTGTATATTTTAGAGGAAGGTGTCCCGTTTGACTCGCTTGACGGACTACCAGTCAACATAGTATTTATGGTTGCTATCCCGCAGAAAGCTGGTAATGAATATATGAAAGTGTTAAATTTGCTATCTGGGACGCTCCACGAGGATATGAATCGGGTCTTTTTTTCAAAGACAGACGATATAGAGAAAATATATGAATATTTAGAAGGATTAGAAAATGAAAGTTAAATGGTTATTTATTGCTTTACTCCTGGCAAATGCTCTGTGTCTGACAGCTTTAGACGACAAATCAGGCACTAGTGGGTTCTCTTTTTTAAAGTTGCAATTCTCAGCAAGAGCAGCAGGTATGGCAAATGCTTTTACAGGTTTATCAAATGACGCAGATGCGGTGTTTTACAACACAGCGGGTTTGGTCAACTGTTCAGAAACTCACTTTAAAGCCACTTTTATCAACTATATAAATGGCATGAATGGTGGTTCTGCTGTCTATACTCAAAAAATAGACGATGTGTGGTCAGTAGCCCCATTTGTGCAATTTTTGGTATCAGATGACATAGACGAAACAGTAGAAAGCGGTCACTTATACGAGAAGATAGGCACCTTTCATACCTCTCATATCGTGGCGGGCGTAGGCTTTGCTCGCAAGATACACGAAGTGGTGGACTTTGGTATCAATGCCAAATATTTTTATGAAAATCTATACGATGACTGCACCGCTACAGCACTGGCTTTCGATTTTTCGGTTCATCACCAAACTGAAAACGAAGCCCTGACAGTGGGCGGAACCCTAAAAAATGTGGGAACCCAGCTTTCCTACTATACAGAAGAGCAGTATAAAGAAAATATGCCATTGACGGCTGTGGTAGGGGCAGCTTATAATTTTTTTGATAAAGGCTATATAAACCTAGATATATGCCGTCCTTTTGACTCTGATTTTTTTGGGAAATTTGGCTTAGAATACTACCATAACACCTATCTCACTTTACGTGGTGGTTTAGATACTCGCATGCAAGACTATAAAACAAACGACGATCTAGACTTTTTATCAGGTGTTGCGCTCGGATTTGGTATAAACTGGAACCAGTATGTGATAGATTATGCTACTTATTCTATGGGAAGCTTTGGTTTTGTAAACCAGATAGCTGTTTCTGTAAAGTTTTAGTTAGGGACGTGATATGTATAGCCTTCTGAAAAAAGTTTTATGTGCATGCGTGCTTTTCTGTGCTATACTTTTACTGACTTCCTGCTCGTCGGCAGCTGTCTATTCAAAAGGTGGCAACAGACCCGCCAAAAGCGTGCACCAGCCAAAGGAAACCGCCGCTGTCCCAAAAGGCAAATCTAGCTATATGGTCACTTCATGGTATGGAAACGCTTATCATGGCAAACAAACTGCGAGTGGCGAAATTTTTAATATGTATGATTACACAGCAGCTCACAAGACACTACCATTTGGGACAAAACTCAAGCTGATAAACGAGCTTAATAACAAAGAGGTAGTGGTCACTGTAAACGACCGAGGACCCTTTATCAAAGGGAGAGACTTGGATGTATCTTACAAAACAGCTCAAACACTCGACTTTGCGGGGTTGGGCGTCTGCAAATTGAAAGTGATTTATTTAGACTAAAAGGAAATAATATGAACAAAACTATCCTCATGATTGCTTTTTTCTGGTGCTGTCTGGCACTTTATTCGCAATCTATTTTTACTTTTCATGGTCCTGCTGATATTAGTAGCCAAACAGATATCGTAGGAGCTGGAATGGGAGACACAGGCGTGGGTGACTTGACTCGGCAGAATGCTAGCACGCTGAACCCTGCTCTGACCACCACACTCGATAAAACCTATTTTTCCACAGGCATTTCTATGGGTTACACCACTTACAATGATGTAAACAAAAGCTCATTTAAAGACGATCAAATCTCTATGCCATATTTTCTACTGGCTTTTCCCTATAAGAACCATAGGTTCGGAATAAATTATACGAATATCAGCTCCGCAAACCTAAAAACTGAAGCTCGTGATACGATGGTTTTTGAGGGAGACGAATTCCTTTATGATCTCCAAAAAAGGATCAGCTTGTCCCTGTATCAAGCAGGATTGTTCTATGCAAACAAAAACCCTTTGGTAAACATAGGCTTCGGATTAAACTATTTAGTTGGGCATGAAATCATTTATGATAGGGAGTCTTTCCCTGATAGTTTGGGGCTTCTGGATTCTGAATTTGAGATAGAAAAAACCTTTTACAATCCTTCAGTGACATTTGGATTGGCAAAAGGATTTGAAAAGCTTTCTGTCGGCGTTAGCTACTCCACACCCACTCATCTGAAAGGCGATGTGGAGCTACACACCAATGCTATACAAGAAAAAACAGGGGATGCATCCTATAAATACCCTGCAAGCTTAGCTTATGGAGTGACATACCTCCCCTTTCGCCATTTCGTGATCAGCTCAGATATCCACCATCAGTTTTGGAGTAACTCTAGTAGCTTCGAAGACCCCGTAGATACTGTAAAAATGAGCTTAGGACTTGCATGGACAGGCATACCACGAGCTAACAATTATTTAGCAAAAATACCCCTCCGAACAGGGTTTTCTTATAGAAATTTGCCATTTAAAGTAAATAACAATGAGATTTATGAGACCGCTTATCACTTCGGTTTCTCTCTACCATTAAAACAATCGGAAAACACGCTCGATCTAGCTCTAAAGCTATTTAGCAGAGGCGAAACTGCAAAACATGATTTTGCAGAAAGTGGCTTTTTATTATCTGTCGGAACACAAGGTTTTGATTTCCTAAAAAAACCTTTTGACAGGAAATCACCGCGTGATATACCCCGCCCCGATAAACAGTAGGATACAAGATATGCAGATAGACAGAGATTTATGCGATATTTGTGGCACTTGTGCTGCTGTATGCCCAGTAGCAGCGATATCTGTCCGCGAGTATGAGGTGATGATAGACCAGCCGAGCTGTGTGCAGTGCGGGAAATGCCGCACAATCTGCCCTGCGATGGCTATCAGCGAAAACCATGTATAACGACATAGAAAAATTTTATGATATAGTGGTCATAGGTGCTGGACCAGCAGGTAGCACAGCAGCACGATTTGCCGCAGAAGCAGGTTGCAAAGTGCTACTGCTAGAAAGAGATAGAGAGCCTGGCATCCCTGTTCGGTGTGCCGAAGGCGTCTCCCACAATGGTATCTCACAATTTATACTGCCTGACCCACGTTGGATATGCACAAAAGTCTCGTCTGCCAGGTTTCACGCTCCAAACGGCGAGTCTTGCGACTTAAGCTTTCCGGGAGAAAACTCTTTTGGGTATATCCTCGATAGACGAGTTTTTGACAGATCGTTGGCAGATCTAGCAGTGTCAAAGGGCGTGCGGTTACTGACAAAAGCAGACGCTGTGGGACTTTTGCGAGATAAAAACTCCGATGAGACGAAAGCTACCAAGGGTGTGATTTTCAGACATAGAAAAGCGATTTATCAAGTGCAATGTAGCATCGTGATAGGCGCAGACGGTGTAGAGTCACAGGTTGGTCGCTGGGCAGGCATCGATACCTGCCTTGCCCTGGATGATATTTATTCGCTAGCCCAATACACTGTCAATAATATAAATATCCAGAATGATATTTGCCATTTTTATCTAGGAAAGAACTATATCCCCAGCGGGTATATTTGGGTGTTCCCAAAGAGCAGTTCGCAAGCAAATATCGGGGCGGGTATGTGTGGCAATGCTATCAGAGAAGGTAAATCTGTCTTGTATTATTTAGATAAATTTATGCATAAAAACTTCCCGAAAGCTTCTATTAACTGCTCAATTTTTGGCGGTGAACCGAGCAAAGCAGGTCATGACTTTGTGAAAAATAATGTGATGCTAGTCGGCGATGCAGCACAGCAAGCTGACCCACTCACAGGAGCCGGCATAGTGCAAGGTATGATAGGTGGGAAGTATTGCGGAGAGACAGCCGCTAAAGCATTAAAAACAAAAGACTTTTCACTACTAAAAGAATACCCCGATAAATGGGAAAACCACCTAGGGAAAAATCAGCGGTTTATGTATTTGCTGCGAAATAAAACCCATAAATTATTAGATAGGCAATTAAATAAGATCATGGCATCTATCCGTAAGATACCCAGAGAGGAGCTTAGCTTAGCTAGGATTTTTCGAGAAACTGTGTTCGATGACCCTGCATTAGTAGCAAAGCTAGCTACTGATTTCTTGATAGCAAAGCTAAAAGCATAAAAGGACAAACTTATTTTTAGATATATTACTCTGCTAAAATACTTGATATTTCAAGATAGAAAAAAGATAGAATTTATGCGCAAATCTATCCATATTTTATCTATTTTTTTACCGATAATGTATCGATATATTTTCCATAACGAACAAAAACCGACACTGCTATTTTTCTTGTTTTTGATCATCGTCTCTATCGTGGTGGAGCTTTTTCGCTTAGAAAACAAGAATTTTGGCAGATACTTTATGCTGATCTTTGGAGTATTGCTGCGTAAACACGAAAAGAACAATATCACAGGAGCTTCATACCTACTGGTGTCAGCTATCATTTGCGTAGCTTTTTTCCCTGCTGACATAGCTTTTGTCGCTATGGCATTTTTATCTATCGGAGACACTTTTGCAGCCCTCGTAGGTATGAATTTTGGTAAAAGAAAGTTCATAAACTCGTCCAAAACTTTCGAGGGAACTCTAGCTTGTTTTATCACCACTTTTGTGTTTGGGTTGTTCTTTATCGACCCACTGATAGCCCTGTGGGGAGCCTTTACTGCCAGTGTGGCAGAGCTGGTGAATATACCCTTCGATGACAATGTGAAAATACCCATTTTATCGGGGATAGTGATGTGGATTACTTACTTGGTGTTAAATGATGAACTGATAAATGCTGCTAAATTTTTCGTAGAAATGAAACTTTGGGGATAAATAAAAACTAATAAAAGAAGTAAAAAAAGACGATAGATAAAAGAAGTGAGGTAGCACAAGATGGCAGAAAAAAATGATTATATTCCTGTATCTGCATCAAATACTCTCAGGGTGGCAGCTAGAAATGATAGCAATCAAAACCAACACGACACACCTAAAAAGAAACAGGAAGAAAAACATACGAACATAGAGGTGCCTGAAAAAGCAACAGAAGAACTCGAGCCAACCGAACTGATAGAGTTCGGCAGGCTATTATTGCAAAAAAGAAATGCCGAATTAAAGCTTTTCTCCCTCCAAAAAAATACAGAAGATATTTCTGAAAATACGTCTACCGAAATAATAGGCTTACAAGTAAAGATAGCAAGCCTCGAAAAAGATATACAAGAGCTCCACCTCACGAATACTACGAGGTCAACAAGTGATAATATAGATGAACAAATAAAAAGCCTCGAAAAGCTGCACCAGCTAAATATAGCACTACTCGACTGTGTAAAGGAAGAAAGAACTATACTCAATATCGATGATATAGACTTTTTGGAAACTATCATACGGCAAAAAGATGATATCCTCAACCAATGTGATATGGTCAGAAATGAGATAAACTTCCGTCTATTCGATGATTTGCTAGATACTGATCCCAAAAAAATAAAATATCGGCAAATGGTAACTGATTTAAGGTCACTCATAAATGAAATCATCGAATACGAAGACGAAAATGCTATAGAACTACACAACGTCCGAGAAAAGATGAAGCTCATTCTTACCAAGCAAGACATAGGAGCAAAAACTATCTCCCAATATACCCAATCTACAAATAAATCGCATTTTATAGATAAAAAACAGTAATATCTCATATAGCAGTTTTCATAGTCACAATAGCAAAAAGTGCACACGCTCTCCACCGCTAAATAAAGAGTTTAGAAGGCAACCTTCAGAAAAGTATAAAAAATCGTTTTTTCCCTTGACAAAAACAGTGAATATTTTAAAATGGCAGACTATTTGAAAGGAATACAACAAATGGGGGGAGAGTGCCGAAAAGAGCATATTTTATTATTTGTGTTTTGATGATTTCTCTTGTATTATTACAAGAGTCAAGCGCAGATATTTTAGAAAATACTGTCGATAGCCAAACAGGATACCATAACATAGATATGTCTATCGATATTTCTGATACCCCAGGAACCTCCTATCAGTTCCTATATATTTTGCATCAAGTTAATTCCCCCTCCACACGCATACCTATCACGATGATAGCGCCTTTATTACAAGAGATTGGAGAGGACATAGCCTTCGAGCCAGAAGAGGCGGAAACTCTCCCAGAGACATTCCCTGCTCCAGCAGAGTTGACCGGGAGAGCAGCTGCAAATATCGTCACACTAATGTGGGACGAGCCAGAAGATACCTATACCTCAGACATTTTGGGTTATTTTATCAGCCGTAAATTGTCTATCGAGAGCTCCTTTCACCAGATCGGATACGTATCTAGCAGCTATGAATCAAATGTGTATATCGATACTTTGATTTATGCAGGGAACTACGATTTTATGGTAGAGGCTGATTTACCAACTGGTTTATCTACCCCCTCAAATAGCATCTCATTGCAAGTTAATCAAGTTTCTGCTCCCAATTTTACGCCTCCG
>WRIO01000033.1 GCA_009782695.1 Candidatus Cloacimonadota bacterium | reverse complement strand
AATTCATTCGCATTTGGACCTTCTATCGCTATATTTGAGATGATCAAGGGACCACCCGCAGTATTTGTGATGGTAAAATGCACATTCTGGGAAGTCAAACCGAATTCTAATTCACCAAAGTCATAACTACTTGGATTGATAGCGATGACAGGTGGTGCTGGTGCAGTGTTAAAAGTGAATATTTGATTGTTTGTAGGAAAACCTGATGCATTTATAGGGATTACCCGCCAATAGAAAGGGGTGTTATACAGCAGGGCATTGTTTTCCGGCACGGTATAAGTATTTGTAGGGTAAGCGAGTTCTACATCGAGATCTCTTGGATTGAAGATAGCAGATCTAGACACCTGTAATCTATAGCTATCAGGGATGATCCTAGATCTCTCCTCGTTACTTTCGTTTTGATTTTTACCTCTTGTAAGCGCGCTTTTTTCTCCAGTATGATAGGTGATATTGGTAGGCATTACATTGCCTAAATCTGCTTCCCATTCAAAAGTCGGAGTCACAGATACACCGGTAGCAGCATTCACAGGAGCTATCAATGTCACAGGGTTTGGAGCTGCCATAGCAGTAGTAAAAGTCCACACACTAGAATACACGCTGACATTTTCATCACAAAATGCCCGAACACGCCAATAATAAGTGGTTTCGTAATCAAGATCAGGGCTAAAACTGGTGGTAAGTATGTCTTCATAAGTAGCCAGAGGAGGGTTTACTGTGTCTATTTGAACTGTGTATGAAGTGGGCGCTTCACCTAACCCAGCACTCCAACTTAAAGATGTGTTTATAGTGACGTCTACCCCGCCATCGCTGGGACTTTCGAGTAAGGGAGCACCAACGATGTTTCTGGTAGTAAATGACCATACAGGGCAGCCGCTGGCTGACCCTGTCGCATTGTAGGGGACTACACACCAATAATACGTAGTGTTGTATTGTAGTGGGGTAGCAGGTGTCCAAGTGGGTGAGTCACCGATAGTAAACATCTGCACTGGAGGATTCACAGTGTCTAAATATAAATACTGACCAGCAGGACTGCCTCCTAAAGGCGATACATACCAGCTAAGGGTTGGGCTAAACAATAGATTTGAAGCCCCATTGCTGGGGGAAGGATTTGAAGGTGGGAAAGGAATATTGAGGGTGTTTGACACAAAGACATCATCGAGCACAAAATACCAGTCACCATTACCCCTTACAGCTCTAAACCTGATGTTTATATCTGTTCCTTCGAAAGCCGAAAGTGACTGAAATATACTGGAAAAGTCTGTGGAAACTATTTGATTTGAGTTATCTATCGTATATATGGTGGTAAATACGCCAGGATTACTACTTGTTGCGACTTCTACATGAATCAGATCAGTTAGTGCTAGGGTAGTAGCTGTCAGCTCACCACTCCAGTCTGAAGTATAGTCCACTATTCTGTATGCAAAGGATACATGAGACTGAGAGGTGATATTGTCGAGAGGTGGAGTGATCACATTTTGGGTAGCTGAACTACCTGAGACATTTAAGGCAAGTGCGTTCGACCCCTGCACTCCTGCCTGGGTAAATATCCCTGAAGTATTATTTAAAGTTCCTGTCCAGTTTATTTGAGTAAGTGAGGTCCCGGAATCAAAGTTCTGATAATACGGGGTATGATAGTTTCCCGCTCCTGTGCCAGAGAGGGTCACGATGTTCGGAGTGGGTGAATTGCTGTGGAATATTCGCACTATCGCTTCTTTTTCACCGAAATTTACAGGACTGAAGTTTACATAAAAAGCGTCATAATCACCTGGTATAAGGCTTACTGGCAAGCTGGGGGTCATCAAGATAAAATTCTCTGGATGGCTACTGACCAATGTGATTTGATTTATAACCACATTTGCACTGGAATAATTCGTCATAGTGAAGGTTACTTCTGGTGAGATAGTTGCCACATCTATTATGCCGAAATCATACTCAGATGGAGAGACAGTAAGGGAGGGGATTGAAGCTATCACCGCTGTAAAGGCATTTACTCTGCCTGTGCCAAGCTTTCCGATAAAATTTGGGTTGAGGTCATCTATCTCATCGGCTGTGCTACGCAAGATATCCTTTAGTTCTGCTACTGTCAGACTTAGATCTTGAGACTTCAAAAGTGCTGCCACCCCGCTCACTATGGCTGCAGCCTGAGAAGTGCCACTCATAGGACCATAAACATTTACACCACCACCGGTAAAGGTGGTAGAACGTATATCCGTGCCCGGTGCAGAAATATCGACCACTATGCCGTAATTTGACGATGTAGCTTTTTGGTCGTTCTCGTCTGTATTTGCCACTGTAAATGCGTTCGTCGCACAAGCTGGATAAAATGGGATGACAGCTAAATCATTGCCAAGATTACCCGCTGCTACCACCACCAAAGAGCCGTGTTCCACTGCATAATTTACAGCAGTATTTGCATCTCCTGCGTTTCCGGCACCACCCCATGAGCAATTTATGATATGAGCACCCGTGTCTGCCATATAGTATATGCCATCATAACCGTTGATTATATCGGTCGAGCTGGTATTATATGGTGAGTGCTTAGTGGCGAGTATCTTCGATGAAAAGGCTATCCCAGCCACGCCGATACCATTGTCACCCACAGCAGCAGCACAACCTGCCACATGTGTGCCGTGATTCCAACCGACTAAGCTTTGGAAGGGGTTGTTGCTTTCGCCACCTCCCGTGTTCGAATAAAAATCCCAGCCCATGATATCATCTATCTTGCCGTTGCCGTCATGGTCGATGCCGTCACCACCAGAGATAGTTCCTGTCTCCCAGTCTATCGTGATACCGGGTAGCTCAGCTGTATTTATCCACATATTTGCTTGTAAATCCGGATGATTCCATTTTATTCCAGAATCGACTATGCCGATGATGATATCCTCACTACCTGTCTCTATATCCCAAGCATCAAAGGCTTGTATCTTCATAAGCGCCCACTGTTGATTTATATCTGTATCATTTGGAGTGTAACAAGTCTTGTCAACAGCCAATAGCTCTGCAAATAATACATCAGACTGTTTTTGTAGCTTTGATAGAAGCTGCTCTGTCTTGCTATGGTCTCGAACCTCTAAAGCAAAAATATTCATAGGGTAGCGACCATTGTCATGCCACTGCTGGTCTTTTACCCAATGCTTTCGCTGTAGTTCTACTATCTCGTATTCTGAAGCAAGCTGGTTAAACCAACCAAAAGGCGTCACTATTATGCCATGATCTTTGGTGATGACAAATTCACCGATAGTGTTACCAACTAGTTCTTTTGAAAAGCAGACAGTGATTTTACCGGGGTAAAAATCCCCTAACTCTTCTGCGAATAGGACGGTAAAGAATATGCTGAATAGCAGCATAAATGATAAGGTGATAAGTTTTCTCATTTTTTTTGAACTCCAAATTTTTTTCTCTAAAAACCATTTTTTTTTTTTGGTGATATATGTCAAGGATTTTTTCGGCTATAGAAATTTCACTTTATCGTAGGGAACGATGTTCGCTCGCAGACTCGATTTAGAGGCTACCATCCGAAATCTGGTATGATCTGAGCAGTTAAGCCTTTGATATGCCAACGCTTAATCAAAAATCCTCGTTCTACCCATTCATACAAAGAGTTTCCTAAATGTGTAGCGATATCTTGATGCGTTGTGATGTTATTCTTTTGGCTTCCGATACCCCTGATAAAGATATTCATCCCATTTACATAACCTTTTTTCTTGGGTCTATATTTGTTTTCTATTCTTGCATATAGCCGGAAGTCTGCTTTCACAGAGGGTGGCAATGTTTTCCACAAAAAAACTATATTTGACATATAAGCCCCCCATATTTCGTTTTTCAAAGTAACTTTTTTGACCGGGTATTCTCGTGCGTAATATGTCTCATCGTTTTTATGCGATACACACACGATTTTTTCAAAAGGAACTTTCCCTGATAGCACCTTTATCAAAGGATTTTTACCTAAACCGCAAAGTCTGTCACCACCTGCCATACAGGTCTCTTTTAAATGCCTGCATTGCTCATAAAATTTGCAGCGTTTATCATCTCTTTTTTTCATATTTTTATCTCCAGATAAATCATAAAGATTTACAAAAACTTGATAGGAATTACTTTACCCAAAAAATAAAAATTTATCTTTGTATCTTCTTATATTTTAATACAGTTGTGAAACCAATAAGCAAAAACGCTTGGACTATGTCACACCTTGTCCAAGCTATTTTGCCTTCTACCTGCTATATCATATTGTCTGATATATAGTTACAAAACAAATATGAGGGAAAAATCGAAAAGAAAAAATATTTGATTCTGATACAATGTCCTGATGACCATTTCGTAGGGAACGATGCCCTATCCAACTGCGTTGGAAGTTACGAGTTACAAATGACAAATGTTGGTGTCCTATTGACGGATATTTAAGCGAACATCGTTCCGCTAAATCCCGGCGAAGCCTACACTATGGTGTATTGAAATACGAAAAAAATCTCGATTTTTTTTATGTTTTCTTTTTTTTCCTTGACAAAAATAGGGGTGTGAAAATCTTGTAATTAGTCTAAAAAGGGGAATTTTTTAGAAAGAGAGTATATGGATAGCATAAAGACTTATGAAAAGATAGAGACCTTGAAAAAGGAAAAATCTGCGATTGTGTTAGCGCATAATTATGTATCTTTGGAGGTGCAGAGAGCTGCTGATATAGTCGGAGATTCCTTTCAGCTAGCAAAAGCTGCGAAGGAAGTGGCAGCAGAGCTTATTATTTTTTGCGGGGTTCGATTTATGGCAGAGACTGCCAAGCTGCTAAATCCGGGTGTCAAAGTGATTTTGGCAAGTAGCAAAGCAGGCTGTCCGATGGCAGATATGGTCAAAGTAGAGGATTTACAAGCTTTCAAAGCAAAAAATCCGAAGCATATCGTAGTCTGCTATGTGAACTCTTCTGTTGAAGTAAAGGCGTATTCAGATGTTTGTGTTACTTCGTCGAATGCTGTGCAAATAGTCCAAAAGTTGCCTTTTGACTCTCCAATATTATTTATACCCGACCAAAATTTAGGTTTTTACGTATCCCAGAAAGTAGGTCGCCCGATAGAGCTGTGGCAGGGGTTTTGTCCGATACATCACAGGGGTATCTCTCCCAGTGATGTCCGAAATGCGAAAGAAAAATACCCGAGCTACCAGATCATAGTTCACCCCGAGTGCACGCCACAAGTGGTGGAACACGCGGATTTTGTCGGCTCTACAAAACAACTGATAGATTATGCAAGCGAGCATGATCAGCTGGTCATAGGGACAGAGCTGAACATGATAAAGATGCTCCAGGCGAAGTATCCTGCGAAAAAGATATTGCCTTTGAGTGAAAAAGCTATTTGCACAGATATGGGGTTGACCACCCTCGATGATGTGCTGGTGGCATTGGAGACCGAAGCAGAGGAGACAGTGGTTTCAGCTGAGGTCAGTGAAAAAGCTCTGCAAGCGATAAACAGAATGCTAGAGATGAGTCTATGATATCTACTTTTACTATACCAGGCTATGAGATAGATTTTCTGCAGTCGAGCTTTTCACAAGCAGTGTCCAGTGACGCCTTTTTGCTTTATAAAAAAGCGAATGAGCTGATATCAGAGAGTAGATTTACTGCCAAAGAAATCAAAGATATATTAGATGTGGGGACTGGGTGCGGCATATTACTGCTGATGCTCGCCAAAGACTTTTATCACTGCACTTTTACAGGAGTAGAGATAGTGGCAGATCTAGCCCAGTTGGCGACAGAAAACCTAAATAGACTTACCCAATATATAGGTGCTAGGGACTATCAAATCATAGCCGGTGACCTACGCCGAGTGCGATTTGATAAAAAATACGATCTGATCATCTCAAACCCACCATATCATAAAAAGGAGAGTGGCAGATTGCCTGCGGTATATGAGAAAGCTATAGCGAGGTTCGAGCTAGTTAGCACGTTAAAAGATGTGATTTGTTGTGTAAAAAACAGCTTATCTACCGCCGGGAGAGCCCTGCTGGTATACCCATATAGCAGGAAACAGGAGATAGAGTTAGCTTGCACAGAAAGGTTTCTGACAGTGGTTGACTGCCACTTCGCAGATACCCAAACCAATACACTACATCACGATGAAAGTGCGGTAAAATCCCACACAAAGGTTATTTACGAGATTACTCATGCTGATATTTAATAATTTTAAGCTGATTTCCACTGCTAAACTGGTGATCCAGATAGAAGAGCTGAAGATAGTTCCGGGTGCTTTTATATACATCAAAGGAGGTAGTTCATCGGGGAAAAGCCTGCTTTTGTCAGCTATAAATGGTAGCTATTCGAACTACAAAGGAGTGATCACTTTCAAAGACAAAAAGCTAAAACCAGACGCCACTCACAATAATATTTTGCTGATAAACAATGAGTTACATGTAATAGAAAATATGACCTTTTTACAAAATATAGAGATACCTATCATGAAAAATAGCCCTATCGTAAAGAAAAGACTGATAGAAATGGCTGGAATAGTCGAGATCATCGACCTTTTTAATGTAAAAATGGTGAACTGCAGTCGATCAGAAAAGATGTTGATGTATCTAATCCGGGCTGCGTTAGTAGACCCTTATGTGCTGTTGATAGATGATTTTGACACTTTTTTTGACTCCGAAAAGCTAAAGAATGTGCAGAAATTGCTGGCATATTTCCTTAGCACAGGTATGAGCATCATAGCCACTGGCAAGTTAGCTATGGAACACACTATCACGTATAAAATAAACAAAGGGTTTTTGGAACAAGTATGATCATGTTTAAGTGCCTTTGGTCCCAAATCTTTTTCTTCTTTATCTTTGTGATACTATTTATCACTGGGTCGATATTACTGGAAAACTACATACACCGCTTAGATAGAGAAAAAACAAAATTTCCTATCTTGATATATTCAGAAAATATCGATGAGCTAGAGAATATCGTAAGCCTATCTGCTGGAAACATAGCCTTTGATTCATATCAGATAGTGCGACCTAATGAGCTAAAAAACTCTTTGATAGAAAGGTATGAGCTAGAAGATATCGAGGAGATTACCAAAGATTTTGCTTTGCCAAACCAACTGATCATTAGCGTGAAGCCTGTGGAGATAGAGCTGCTGATGTTGCTAGTGCTTGAGATAGGTGAAAATAGCCCCCAAAACATCATACAATACAATGAACAGGTATGGAGAGAAGTGGACAAAAATGTAGAAAGATTGAAAAAGCTAACGATATTTATCCAGATAGCAGTGCTTTGCATGTATATATTTGTGCAGACATATCTCCGGATGACCTCTATTTTAAAGCAGAAACAGCTGATCAATGCTATCATAAACGCTGGTTTCCCTTCGATGGGTATAGTAAAAATAAATGTAACTAATAATATCATGTTTTTATTGATAACTCTGCTTTTGTCTGGGGGAGTAAATTTTTTGATAAATTATTTTGGTTTGATCAGCTATATCATCACAGATTTGTCGCAAAATTATTGGTATCTAAATATCGAGATACTATTCCTACTATTGCTAGCGAATATCTTTCTGCTCATTTTCCAGAAGCCTATGCTAAAGAGGAATCATAATGTGTAAATATCGTGTCCTAAAAATGTTGCCAAACACACTTACTATAATACGCATCATAGCTATCCCATTTTTTGTTTACTACCTGCTGACAGACAATCCACTAGTAGCTTTAGCTATCTTTGTCACTGCTTGTATTTCAGATTATTACGACGGTATGCTGGCTCGTAAATATCAAAACGTGACGAAATTTGGACAGCTGATGGACCCTCTGGCAGATAAGCTGCTGGTGCTCAGTGCATTGGTGCTGCTGTGTATCAAGCCTATAAATTATATACATTGGATAGTGACTTCTATCATAGCGCTTAGAGAGGTGGTTATCACGTTTCTGCGAAGTCATTATCTAAAGAAAAAAATCACAATACCCGCAAATATCTGGGGTAAAATAAAGACAGTCCTGCAAATGATAGGTATCATAAGTGCATTGACATTTTACACAGCTTTTCAGCTAAATGTGTTGCCTGCTTCTTATGAAAATATCACTATCCTGCTGATACAAATCTTTTTTAGCGTGGTGGTGATAGTGACTATTTTGTCTGGTTACAGTTATTTTAAGAGAGATAAAAGTTAAGTAGTTTAGGGTGAGTACTGATGTGTAACTGTGGGGGTTATTATGAAGTGAAAAACAACTCACCCTTTGCCACTTTTAAACTTTCTATGCTATCTTTTAGAGACATTGCGCATGCATAAAGTAAAGATGTTAAAAAGCGTAAGATTTTTGGTTGTGATACTGCTCTTTGCAACTTCTTGCCACAAACAAGAATCCACCAAAGAGAGCGAAACAAAAGCTATCACCCCGACACCCACAAACCAGCTGGTCATAGATAGAAAAAAGCCAGTAGCTTGGAGTGGTAA
>WRIO01000032.1 GCA_009782695.1 Candidatus Cloacimonadota bacterium | reverse complement strand
AAAAGTGATAAAAAATGCGAAAATCGAGACATTTTCAAAAAGCCATTCTTCCATTTTAACATAATTGATTTACCTTTAAAACAAATAAAAAGAAATATCAGATAAATAGCAGAAAGAATGTATCTTATCCAATATATAGTGTTAAGACAAACAAGGCTATGAAAGCCAAATAACACTCGATAGGAGGATAGATATGTGGACGCCAATACCAGAGGTACTCCAAAAGCTGAACATCTCTCTGAGGACTCTCAGAAGGAAGGTCAAATCAGAGGAATTGACAGCAAAACTGATGAAAATCGATGGCAAAGGCAATAATAATCTCTTTATATGGATAGAGGCAACGAATGTAGAAAAACCTGTAGAGAAGTCTGCTGATACATCATCAATGCTACCAAAACAAGTGGAAATCATTATCAATGAGGAGAGTATCTCGAATGATGATGAAGTAGTAATCACTGATGACTTGCAACAGGTGTTCCTAAACCATCAGAAAACTGAAAATAATGTAAAGATTTTGCCATCTACGGAAGTAAATTCGCAATTACCCAACATTAATAAATATGGTATCATCGATAATACAGATTGGAAGAACGCTCGCAAACAGGACAGAGAACGAGCCATTGCCAAGTTTGAGATAACCAAGTGCTTTATGGATTATCGAAAGGAAATGAAAGCAAAAGGCGTCATATTAGCTGTAAGCGGAGCGAACTTTGTGAAAAAGCTCAATAAAGGTGACTTTTGTAGGAATGCACTCAATAAATTGAATATTAACAAACTCGCAATTCAAACTCTCATAAAGTGGGAATGTATGGTAAAAGCCAGCGATGATATTGATAGTCCTGTGAGTTTATTGGAAGCATACCGACATTGTGGTCGACCAAGCAAGATTGAACCATTCATTAGAAAAATGATTAAAGACTTATCAGCTGATCCAAGAGATTTATCTCCCGAATGGATATACAACTATATTAACGATCAACTCGAATTTGAGGACAAGGAACTTGATATATCCAAGCGATCAATACAATTAATGGTCGCAGAATTCAAAAATGATACTAATACAATGGCTCGAAGTCAAGGTAAATCTGCTATAAGAAATAAAGTAAAACTACATAATGTCAGAATAAACGATATCTTGCCTGGTGAACTATGGGAAAGTGATGGACATAAATGTAATGTAGCCTCCTTGCCTGCCGTGACCCACATGTAGGTGTAGACACGAAGTGTCCCGTCAAAAGTCCATTCTATTGCCACTATAAAATCAATAAACGCTATTTGGTTCGACCTGTAGTGATTTTCTGGTGGGATGTATCAACTGGTTTGATAGTAGGTTATCGAGTATGCTTGAATGAGAATAAAGGAGCTACTCGCAATGCTCTGATGGATGCTATCCTGACTTACGGACTTCCCAAAAGCATCAGAGTCGATAATGCAGGTTCATATAAGAATGTTGAATACTCACCAATGGAATATTACAAGAACATCAAAGGTAAGAAGAAACTCTCTAAAGACGAGAAGATAGCCAAGAGAATGATAGAAAGAGGTGATATGGGACTATATAGAAACATAGGACTTGAATACCACTTCACTATACCAGGCAATCCTGAAAGTAAAAGCATCGAAGCCTTCTGGAATTATGCTTTCAGTCCCTTTGAAAAACACTTCCAAAGCTGGTGTGGGAATACGATTGAAAATAGACCAGATATATTAAAGAATTACGAAAATAAGGTACTTGTAAGAAAGCACGCAGACTTATTTCCTACCTGGAATAACTTCTGCGACAAATTAGATATGTTTGTAAGATATTACAATAGCAAGCCTCGAAAATCACTCACTACGATAGATGGAAAACTATTATCACCAATAGAAGTATATAATCAGGTGGAGCATATTATTCCCAACAAGATAGAGTTAATTACCAAAATGAAATACCCATATATCGAAATGAGAGTAGTCCAGAGAAGTATGATTGAGAAGAATGGTATCCTCTACTGGCATCCAATCTTCGCAAGTATGATTGGTAAGAAGATAGGAATTTATTATGATGAAAGCAATCTTAAGGAACTCACCATCTGCAATGAGAGAGGTCAAATCAATGATGAACCTGCTATTGCTATCAATCCAGGACTACAGAGTGGTGATACACTAAAAGAGATGATAGAAAATCATAGGCGAGCCAAAGTAGGTCAACTCTGCTATCTATCCTTATGTGATTTGCCAAAAGCACAGAAAATAGAGAAAATGCTGAAGGTGATAAGCACAGAATTACTTCCACCCTCCAATACCAAAGAAGCAGAAACCGATATAAAATATCTGAGCTTTGATGATGCATTGGATAGTATAGTAGGTGAAGAAGATACCAATGTAGTGGACAGCATCTCGATATCCACAGTGGAGAGTGGGACACTCTCCACAACAAACGAAGAAAGCGATGAAAATAAAGAGCTGATGGATTCTATCAAAGAGGATATCGCAGGTATGTTTGGTGAGTAAAATGAAATATAAAAATGTAGGGAACGATGCCCACATCGTTCCGCAAAATAAAACATATAGGAGAAACACATGAAAATCAAGCAATTAGTAGAGATTGAAAATGTGAAGAATGCGAATCGAGTATTAAAGAACCTACTCGATCGTCCCAAAACAGAGGTTGTAGGATTAGGCTTATTCTATGGAAGAGCAGGCCTCGGAAAAACAAGATGGGCTACCAAAACAGCTCAAGACAATGGTTATATCTATATCAGATTAGAAACCAATATTACTACAAAGGACTTTCTTCGAGAGCTATTATCTAAGCTACTACAGAAGACAATGCCATATTATGAGGTCAGAGGTACTTGTAATGAAATCTATAATCAGATTCTCGATTATCTACAATGCCACCAAGACACCGTCATTTTGGTGGATGAGTGTGACTATGGTTTCTCAAACGAGAAAATACTTGCGACAATCAGAGATTTAGCCGACCAATCGCTCACCACATTTGCATTAATCGGCATGGAAGAAGCCAGAGAAAAGCTTGTAAAAATGCGGTCACATTTCTTCGATCGCACCAATGCTTTTTGGGAGTTTAAGCCATTATCACAGGAAGATGCTGATAAAATATTCAAAGCAATCTGTGAAGTAATAATCGACACCCAAATCCTCCAATACATCCATAAAAAGTGTAATGGCACGATGCGAATACTCAATAAATATATTGATGCCATAGAACGTATCGCTAAACGCATGAAAAAGACCGAATTAGCATTCGATGAAATCAAAGATATTATCATCAAAGTAGAGGCTTAATATGACAGGTTCGGAAGCAATAAAAAACTATATAACTTACTCATCACGCCCCTTCACATCGCCACAAATCGTAGCAGAGCTTGGTATCTGCTATGAGACAGTGAAGAAAAACCTGCAGGAACTAACCAAATCAGAATATATTAAGCAGATTGGTAAGGACAAAGGCAAGAATGTATACATTTATAACAAGTACAAAACTACAAGCAAAACCTATAAAGTCAGTCAAAAACACTATACACTTGAGTCTGTCCAAGAAGCATATCGAAGACAGATTCAAAAAAGGAGAGAACTATTTGATGATTTATTGTAAGGATGGATAATATTAAACTAAACGATTAAAATAAAGTGTGACAATTGCTCTTTTCAATAGTTAATTTAATATAATGAGATATATTTGACTCAATTTAATGTAGAATATAAAGAAGGAATACTTATGTGGAGTCCTTGGCGAGGTTGCAAACGGTATAGCGAAGGTTGTAAATATTGCTATATTCATAAAGGAGATGCTAAACGAGGCGTAGATACTGGAATTATACAGCCAAAAGATGCTTTTGATAAACCAATACAAAAGAAAAGGAATGGTGAATATAAAATGAAGTCTGGATTGGTTTATATGTGCTTTTCTACAGACTTTTTGGTTGAGGAAGCAGATGAATGGCGGATTGAATGTTGGAAAGCAATAAAAGAACGGACAGACTGCACATTCTTATTTCTTACCAAGAGAATAGATAGGTTTTTGAAGTGTATTCCAGATGATTGGGGTGAAGGTTATGAAAATGTTATAGTTTGTTGCACTATCGAAAATCAAGAAACTGCTGATAGCAGATTACCAATTTTTAATAATTTGCCAAAAAACATAAGCAAATAACAGCACAACCATTGATAGAAAATATCGAGATTGCGAAATACCTGAATGGAATAGAGCTTGTGGTAATAGGCGGTGAATCAGATAGAAATGCCAGACCGTTAGACTATGAATGGGTTTTGAATATCAGAGAGCAGTGTATCAATCAAAAGGTGAGCTTTGAATTTCGGCAGTGTGGGACTCATTTTATTAAAGATGGGAAGGAATATACACTTAATGCGAGAGCATTGATGAGTTAGGCAAGGAAAGCAGGGATTGATGTGAAATACAGTGAAAAACTCAAATAATTCCAAATACATTTAACACATATCTGTAATTCTCGTCAATTGTTCTGTTTCCATCGACTGTCAAAGTCGTATATCCCAATTCTTTAGTAGAGTTATATGCCGATTTAGCAAAGAGAGTATCTCGCTCTTGCCAGTTATGAAAAGCTTTTTCTTTATCAGAACAGTTTGATAGATAATCGTTAACCCATTCTCTTTTTGAATATTGGTTGATTTGAAATTCCTTTGTGGGGATTATGCAGATATAATGAGATTTGTCTATACCAATTTTTTGTATTAAATGAGGCAAGAAAGCGGCTCCTTCGGCGATAACGGGTATGTTATTATCAAATTTGTTAATATCTTCTATAAAATATGCAAATAACCTTTCATAAGTTGTAATTTCTTCTTTATTAAGAATTTCAGGCTCTCTTAACCATAGTTGGTCAGGCGACATTTCAGAAACATATTTTAGCCACTCATCGCCTTGCTCACTACCAATTTTAACATAATCTAATAAATGGTTATCTGCTTTATAGTATTGATAACCATATTGTTTGCATATCATTTCAGCGATAGTGCTTTTGCCACAGCAAGGTGAGCCGCCTATAAAGTAGATATTATTTTTGTTTAGCATTTTCATAAATATACCTTAAAATATGATGCTGTGAGCCTTGATAATTGCCTATTCCATCTGATACCAAGGTAAAACTACATTTCTCTAAAACTCTGCACGAGGCGGGATTATCTGCTCGGCAAATACCGTATATCTGGTATATTTCGAGATATTGCATTATTGGATCCAGAAACGCTTTCAATGCCTCTGTCGCATAGCCTTTATTGGTATATGCTTTTGCTATATGATAGCCTATTTCCCAACCTTCTGTAAATGGAACAGCTTGTATATGCCCAATATGTTTACTTTTGTTTAGAAAAACAGGGAATACTTGTGGCTTGTCTTTTTGTCCGTAGTAAGAGATGAGTTTGGTGATAATTTCTTTTGCCTCATCTATGGTTTCAAACACTTCATCAGGAAGGAAAGTCCTATTGTCTTCGTCTAATGAGTTTATGTGAACGCTTTCTGCTAAATATAGAGTGAATTTATCGATGTAAAGGTTTTGGGATTTCATTTGTGGCATAATCATAGCTTTATTCTACTCACTTGCCTTAAAGTTGTAAATAGGCTTTATTATCTTGATTAGTTTTACAGATTCTTGCATATTTTTTATTATTTCATCGGCTTTTTTATATGCCATTGGGCTTTCATCGAGGGTTTCGCTGCTAACAGTGGTAGAGTATATACCGTCCATAGAATTTATGTATTCTTTTAGATTTAGTTCACTAAAAGCTTTTCTACGGCTCATTATTCGCCCTGCGCCGTGCGGAGCAGAGTAGTTCCAATCGGGGTTTCCAAGCCCTTCACAAAGCAGACTACCATCCCTCATATTCATCGGGATAAGAAGTTTTTCTCCTTTGTGAGCAGAAACTGCTCCTTTTCGTAGTATCATGCTTTCTGTGTCGATATAGTTGTGAATAGTGGTAAATTGCTCTAAGCATAGATCAGCGGATATATTTAACCTGTTTTTTATAATATTCATCATAGCTTTTCTATTTAAATCAGCAAAATGTTGGGTAATTTTCATATCATTCAGATAGTCATAAAAGTGCTCACCAGTTAGGTAGGCAAGCTCTTTTGGTATATCAGTTTTCTTTAATCTCTGCCATGCCAATTCCTGATAATACTCTGCTATCTCTTTTCCTAAATGGCGGCTGCCCGAGTGGATAACAATGTAAAGATTGCCCTCATCGTCTCTGTCTGCTTCGATAAAATGATTGCCTCCGCCGAGTGTGCCTATGCTTTTCTTTGCCCTGTCGAGTTTAAAATTTGGGCATTTTATTTTTGAAAAGTCTATTTTATCTGTATATTCATGAGGCTGTTTTCGGACATCTCGTCCACTAGGTATTTCGCTGTGTATGATTTTATCAAGGATAGGGGGGGCGAACCCGACTGCTATTTTATGTTTCCCAGCGATAACCAGTGTCTCCATACCACATCCGATATCCACTCCCACAAGATTAGGCACTATCTTGTCAGTGATAGTCATCGTGGTGCCTATCGTGCAACCAGCCCCTGCATGAACATCGGGCATTAACCTTATTTTTGACCCTTGCGAAAAAGCTTGGTCGCAAAGCGTCTCTATCTGCTTCCTGGAGGCATCGTCTAAATATTCTGTGAAAACCTTCGCAGTGTTGTATTTACCTTGTATTTCTATCATTTGATGTTCAAATAAATATTACTAAGCTGTTTTGTCAAGACAAATGTGAAATCTATAATGAAAGTTGATTATAAAAATGATTGACAAATTTTTAGGGTTAAATATTTTGGAATTATAAAAAAAGGAGCTTTTTATGGGTGGAAAAGTAGAATATGACCATGATTTAGAATCTCAGGCTAATGCCATATTGCAGGGCATAGGCACAGATATGAAAATCACTTACGAGTGTATTTTGATGAAGATAGTCAACAAAGAATTATCATTAGAAGATTTACAAAAATTGACAAAACCAGTCAACGAAAAAAGACCAGCTTCCGAATTGTATGGTTTTTTAGAAGGTAAGCTATGGATATCGGATGACTTTAACGAACCTCTCGACTGTATGAAAGAGTATATGGAATGAATTATTTAATTGATACTCAGGTTTTAATATGGTTTTTGAACGGAAATGTCTTATTGCGTGATAGAATAAGAAAAATTATAGAAAATCTACACAATAACAGATTTGTCAGTATCGCTTCTCTTTGGGAAATAGCTATCAAGATGAATATCGGAAAACTCGACCTAGATTATGATTTTGAACAAATGTTTTTACAAATCGAGCACCATAGCTTTGAAATACTGCCCATCAAACCTAAACACTTACACTATCATCGCAATCTGGAGATTTTGCATAAAGATCCTTTCGATAGATTACTCATTTCTACTGCAATCACCGAAAATATGAAACTCATCACCTCAGATGAAAATATCCATAAATATCCTGTAGATTGGGTCTGGTAAGACTAATCATTCATATTTTCTAATAGCTTTCGTAGATCATAGTTCGAGCAAATAGGCTTGTTTCGATTTGTCTCCCAAGTTCCCGTACAGAATAATTATTAATTTTTGTATGTAAAAGGTAAAACTCTCTTTCTTCATCTGTTTTTGATGCCATCATAATCAATATATTATTAGACCAACTTATTTCTCGCACCAGTGGTGAGAGAATTACAACTTATACTTAAATAGCTATTTACCCTAATTACTTTAGTGTTTCAATTTGTATAGAATATGTTATTTTGTCAAGGCAAATGTGAACCGATGCAAAAAATAGGTTGACAAAAAATGTATAAAAAATAGACTTGCTTGTGATTTAATATGTGCAACAGTGCAAATTCGTAGGTTGATAAAAGTAAAAAATAAGGACAAAAATGCAAAACAATAACAGAGATGAAGTTTTAAAGACAATGCCTTTAATAGAGCGGGTAGTTGATTTGATAGTGGCTGAAATATCGCCTGACATGATTATACTTTTTGGGTCTTATGCTAGGGGTGATTACACGAAAAACAGTGATATAGATTTATTAGTTTTAAAAAAGGGTATTACAAACGAAAGAGAGACTACCACTATGCTATACAGGACTATTTATAAAGAGGATATTTATATCCCTATAGATATAATATCAATGAGTCTAGAAAAATATTTTCGGTTAAATGACACGATAGGATATATTTATAAAGAGATACATAGAGAAGGTAAGATAGTGTATGAAGCCTCATGAAGAATGGCTCTACATAGCCAGAAGTAACTACAATTATGCTATCGCCAAATTCGACGAAAATGTCAGATATGAAGAGCGGTGCAATCAAGCTCAGCAATCAGTCGAGAAGGCATTTTTTCTAGATACTACTAGTCCAACATATTTCTCTCGGCAGTGTCGAGAGAATTACAACTTATACTTAAATAGCTATTTGTCTTAATAATTTCTGTGTTTCTATTGCGTAGAATAGGTTATCTTGTCAAGGCAAATGTAAATTCACACACAGAT
>WRIO01000031.1 GCA_009782695.1 Candidatus Cloacimonadota bacterium | reverse complement strand
GTGAAATGTTTTCATCCCTGCTGATTCCAGCTCTAAATCAAAGGCATCAAAAGACAGTCCTGCACGGGCGCCATAGATTTCCTTGTAGGTGTATGATTTGCCCGCCACATAGCTCTGGTCTTGCTTGTATTCGAGAGCAGAAGCTCCAAAGGTAAAGCTGTCTGAAAACTGATATTCAGCGTCTATTCCAGCCACTAAATCCGTGTCATTTATATCATCGTCAACTATATCCTCTTTCATTTTGCCATAAAGACCTTTTATTTTAAAGTCTTGATAGTTGTATTGGGCTTGCACGCCATTCATACGCTTGTCGGCAGACACATCGGGGTTGTTCCAGCTACGGAGTATTAGACCAACTCCATAAGACTCATCTATCGTGCCGACTTTTAGGCGAAAATCGTCAAACTTCAGCTGCACAAATAGGTCATCCCAGCGGGTATGGAGCTTGTCTCTGTCCAGCTCCTTTTCAGGCATAGTGTCGTCATAAGCTGGTAACTCTGCGATAAAGCTCATTCCAAAGGTAAACGCACCTCTATCCACGCGGAATTTAAGCTCATTCTCGAAATAGTTATGCAGCGAGTCTTTGGCAGTTCTATGCAAAAAGGTAGCCTTATTTTCCCCGCTGATATTTATGTTTTGCGCTTGTAAACACAGACAATAGAACACTATCAGTAATATCAATCCATACTTTTTACAGTTCATTTATCACTCTCTTTTAGCACTTTATTTATCGCCTCTTCCACCTTGACTTCATCCCCAGTGGTAAAGCCTTTTTTCTCAAAGACTATCTCTCCTGTCTGCGAGATGATAAACAGCTGTGGCACAGCATCACCGACATTGAAAAGCCCTGCCAGCTCTTTATTTGGGTCGAAACCAACCTGAAAAGCATACTTTGCCGACTTCACTTGGTTGACCACCTTTGTTTTATCACGAGGCTTGTCTATGCTGATACCATAAAACTGCATATCAGGGTATTTTTCGGCAAAATCACTCCACTTCGGCATAGACCGAAGGCAAGGCTGACACCAGGTTGCCCAAAAATCTAAAAATATCGGACCTTCGGCAAGTAGGTCTTCCGACTTCAAACTCGTGCCATCTAACAGCTCTATCATAAACGACGGTGCTGCTTGTGCTGATAGTATCGATAAAGCTGATACTAAGATCATAATAAACATTATTTTTTTTATCATTTTAAATCTCCTTAATTTGTAAAGCTCAATTCTTTTCCCCGCTCCTGTTGTAGCGGAGAGCGTCCCCGCTCTCCATTTTGACGGGGTGTGGGATTACTATTATACAATTTCTTTTGTTTAGCGTTTAAAATCTTATCGCCTGCTTGATGATTTTGAAGGTCGGCTATCCTCTGTATCCAAACGACTAAATAGTTTTCACTTACGTCGTTTAGAATCTCCACTGACTCAAAAGTAAAATGGATGTCTCGACCAGATGTGATACTGTCTAATCTATGATAACCTCTACCTCTCACCACATTACTAGCATGCACACCTTGATTATATAAATAAGTGTGCTCTGTTTCTTTCTCATAAACAACATAAAAAAGATATAAATTATCCTGATTTAGGGTGGTGAAGGAAACTGTCAAAAGTCCACTAATTGTTTGAGAATCATATATCGCACCTTCAAGCCAAGATATCTCGAGCTCAAAGGTTTCCTCTATAAAGGTTTCGACATCTTGTCTATATCTATTCAGATTGCTACTTCCAGCTCCTTGATAGCCATTTCGCCCTTGGAACATCACATAGGGCGCGACGGGCCTGTGCCAATAATCCCTTTCAAACTCAAATTTATTATATATGGAAAAGGGGTCATCTTCATCAGAGTGGTATGAAAGATATAAAAACTGGGAAGGGTAATCGTCTAGAATCTCCATCAGCTTTAGCTTTGCTGTGGGGCAGTATGTGCAGGTCAAAAAGGTAAGTGACTGCGCTATCACGAGGTTCGGGGAATCGTCAGGGATGCCACGCCATTCGTATTTATAGCCATTGCGAGCTATTCTATCTTCCCAAGTATATTCAAAATCTGTGTCAGTCAAAGTCAAAGAATATTCATAGTGACTTGTTTCCTGCATAGTTAAAGCCACATTTTCTGACCATGCCTCTTGACTATATATATCAAATATACTGCTATTACCTATCTCTTTGTTGTAGTATCGCTGTGCATAATACTCTTTTATAAAGCTATTATTATTGCTTTTCAAACCAGTATTTGCCGCCTCTATAAACGCTTCTTCAAATTCTGCTACCGTCTGGTACTCTTTAAAATCCTTGTCAAATCGGTTACAACCTATCACCACAAGCAGCACCAAAGTGCACCATATCATTATTTTACTTCTCATATTTACCTCTGAAATATTTTATTTTATCTTGTTTAAAGCGTCAAACACTATTTGCTTAGTGATCAGTTCGGGGAACACAATCGGCTCTGCCTCATCTGGTATAAATAGCAGGTATAGTGGCACTCCTGCCCGCTGATACTTCGTTAGCCACTCTAAAATCTCACTGTCTTTTTTCGTAAAATCACCCTTTAACATCACCACATTTTTCGAGGCGAAGGCGTCCTTTATTTCAGCTGTGTTTAGCACTAATTTCTCGTTTGTTTTACAGTTTTTACACCAAGCAGCAGTAAAATCGACAAACACAGGCTTGCCAGCAGCTACATTTTCTGCCACAGCTTCTCCACTAAACCTCCCCCAATATGTATCGACAGCAGTCTCTGTCCGCATGGTCGCTGTGTGAATATCTTTAAAAAGGAATGTCGCACCGAAAAAGATACAGGCTATAGCGATGGCAGTGACGCTCCACTGCGTGATCCTTTTGTGCATAGGGGTCACAAATTTGCCATATAGCCAAGCTGCGAAACTGAGGACGAGTGTGTAAAACAGAGCGTTAACTAAAAATTCGCCATTTGTGAGCTTGTATAAAGTGCCGAGCTGGTCGATAGCAAAGCCTAGCAGCACAAAGCCTAAAACCTCTTTGAAAGTGGACATCCAGTCGCCCGGTTTGGGTAGCACCTTGACAGCTCGCGGGTAAAAGCCGATGAGTAAAAATGGGAAGGCAAAGCCAAGCCCAACTAATAGAAATATCGTCAAGATCATCAGTGGTGGTTGCAACAGTGCAAAGCCGATAGCAGCACCCAAAAAGGGTGCCATACATGGCGTGCCGAGTAGCACAGCAAATATTCCCATAAAGAATGAGCCCAAGTAGCCTTTTTTGCTGGAGGCTTGAGTGGCGAGATTTGCGCCTGGTGCTTGCAATAAGAATATGTCAAAGAGCGATAACGAGAACAGGAACAGTATCGAGAACAAGGTAACTACAAACACCGGGTTTTGGTTTTGGAAACCCCAGCCGACAGACTCGCCCGCTAGCTTGATACTGATGATGATGCTTGCTAAAACTATAAAGGAGATGAGTATGCCCACGCCATAAAGCAGTGAATTTATCAGCACAGTGCGAGGGGCGTCTTGGCTTTGCCGAACCAAGCTCATAGCTCGCATAGTTAGCACTGGTAACACGCAGGGGGTTAGGTTCAATATGATACCGCCTATAAAGGCAAGGAGCAGAAAATAAAAGATGTTTTGCTTTTTCTGTTCGGTTTGGTTGGTAGTGCCTCCGGTGGACACTCCGCTCCCCTTCGTGATATTTAGGGTCACAGTGAACTCTTCTTCATCGGGAGCTAGACAGATTCCGCTCTCCAAACACATTTGATACATCACATATATCGTGACTTCTTGTTGTCCGAGTTTTGCGTTGTCTGCTACAAAAATCTCTTTGGTTAGGTGCACTCCCTCTTTAAAGATAGAATACCCATACTCAGTGGGGATAGCAGTGTCCGGGTAAGTAGTTTCCCCCGCTGATATGCCTGCCTTCTCCTCCACATCTATACCCAAATACTCTTCGTCAAAAGTGGCATAGTGACCTTCTGGTATCTCGATATACACCTCCACCGTCACACTGCCACCTGTTTTCACCTCAAACTGGTCGGTGTATAATTCCGCTATTTGCCCTGATAAAAAATTTACAGACAAAACACACAATGCTAATATGAGTAAAACTTTTCTCATTTAAACTCCTTGTTTATATACTTTTCCGTCTAATTCCCCTCATTTAAACTTTGGGTGCTATATTTTATACTATCATATTTTTTGTCAACTGTTTTTTTTGTTTTGTAATTTTTATTCCACTTGTAGCGGAGAGCGTCCCGCTCTCCACATCAAATTTTTATGCTCCTAATGGAGAGCCGGGTTATTTACCGCACCACTTGTAGCGGAGAGCGTCCCGCTCTCCATATCATTAATTTATTATGGAGAGCCGGAGGCTCTCCGCTACTAGAATCTGGTTATTTACCTTCCTGCTATTCGCTGGAAAATAATTCATCTTTATCCCAATTTAAAGGATTATTGACGATATATGTTGCACAATTATAATATTCTTTTTCATTCCTAATAATATGATCATAAAAAGATTTTTGCCAAATCGAATATCCCAAACTTTTTGAGACATAAGACTTTATTTTCTGTATAATCGTTTGAACCTTTATTGTAGCGGAGAGCGTCCCGCTCTCCACATCTGATTCTGCAATCACACCATTTGTAGCGGAGAGCGTCCCGCTCTCCATATCCGATTCAGGCATCTTATCATATAATGTAATTATCAAATGAACATGATTTGGCATAATAATATAGTGGTCAATAGTGTATTTATTTTTCTCATTGAGCATATAAAACTGTAGTGTTTCTTCTACTTTTTCACCGATTTTAGATAATATTACTGATTTAGAAACTATACTGAAGCTTGGTTTTTCTATAATTGTGGTGGGAATAACCTTCGTATTTTTTGTCATCGGGTCAAGGGATTCCGTATGTATTCTACCAAGTAAACATTTATTGTTTTTAGTGCAAATCGTGATATAATATGAATAGATGTTTGAATATGAAAAACCTTTTAATCTATTGTTTTTTCTTTTAAAATCTACCATGCTTTTCCCCTTTTGTAGCGGAGAGCGTCCCGCTCTCCATATCTAATATTTATTTTCCTTATGGAGAGCCGGAGGCTCTCCGCTACTGGAGCCGGGTTATTTACCGCACCACTTGTAGCTGAGAGCGTCCCGCTCTCCATATCTAATATTTATTTTCTTTATGGAGAGCCGGAGGCTCTCCGCTAATGGAGCCGGGTTATTTACCGCACCACTTGTAGCTGAGAGCGTCCCGCTCTCCATACCTAATATTTATTTTCTTTATGGAGAGCCGGAGGCTCTCCGCTACTGGAGCCGGGTTATTTACCGCACCACTTGTAGCGGAGAGCGTCCCGCTCTCCACATCAAATTTTTATGCTCCTTATGGAGAGCCGGAGGCTATCCGCTACACACTATACCCATAGCCAGGCACAGCATTTTGACCTCTGCTGCATCTGCCCGTGAGGCTATCAAGATAGGTGCTTTCGTCCCCATCACGACATGTGCTACTCGGTATTTCGCATAGTATGTCAGGCTTTTGGCAAAGATATTCGCTGCTTCGATGTTTGGTGCTATCAGTATATCTGCATGACCTGCCACAGGCGAGTCTATGCCCTTGATTTTGGCTGACTCGATATCTATGGCATTGTCTAGGGCAAGCGGTCCGTCTATTACGCAGCCCGTGATTTGACCTCGTTGGTTCATTTTGGTGATGATAGCGGCGTCCAAGGTGCATGGCATTTTGGGGTTAACCACTTCCACTGCGGACAATAGTGCTACTTTTGGGTTGGGGTTGCCAAGTGAGTGCGCTACTTTTACAGCGTTTTTTATCAAGGATATCTTTTCTTTCAGATCAGGATAAAGCACTATGCCACCATCCGTGAGTAGCACCACTTTTTCGGGGGTTTCGTAGGCAAATACATCGCTGATAACCTCACCTGTGGACAGCCCCTTCTCCTTGTCAAGCACCGCTTTTAGCAGCAAGGCAGTGTCGGCTTTACCCTTTAATATCAGACCTGCTTTCCCCTCGTGGATAGTTTGCACAGCCACAGCACAAGCCTTTTGCAAGTCAGCTCCCGTGTCTATGATTTCAAAGCAGCCGTTATAGGCAGAAAACTTCTCCGCTATGATAGCCTCGATAGCAGCCTTGTCTCCCACTAGCAAACATTTTGTTAGGTTTTCGGCAGCTGCTATTACTGCCGCTTCGATAGCACTTTCAGTCTGGGCAGCTGCTATCACAGCAGTCTTTTTATCGGTCTTTTGACGGCATAGCTGAAGTAGTTCATCAAAATTTTTTATCATAAAATCCTCCTCAAATCGAGATATTTTTAAAACAATAGAAAATACATATTGTTGCAATAATAATAGCTATTAACGTATTTTTATGTGAAAGATCACCTACAAAAAAAGGGGTTAGTCACCCAACCCCTTTTGTAAAAAATGCTTGTCGCGATTATTTTAGCACACAGATGCCTGCACCGTCATCATAGATAGAGTCGCTCATCAAAGTCATTTCTAATCTGATAGGTGTGATAGACATATTGGCTATAGCCATACCTTCGTTACCTTTTAGCACATGAGGCATCAGGTCTTTGAATTCCATCTCATGAAAGTCGATTTTTTGCCCTTGATCTGCTCCGAAGCGAAGCATAAGCTCGATGCTGTAGCCTTTTAGTCCACTTTCTGTTTTATATACAAAAGGTGAGGCTATTGCTGTAGCGACTGTCAAAGTTCCGTTCTCACCACTATTGGCGATAGTTGGCATTGGTGTGGTAGCATTTACAGCGTGGTTTAGCCAACGCTCTTGCATATCTGCTAGAGTTCCGTCTGCCTTGATTTTTTTTAGGAAGGCATTAAACTTTTGCATCTGTGCAGGGTTGTTTTGGTTTCCCATAGCTCCCATAGGGCAGCTGAATACGCTCAGTGGTAGTGCTAGGAATTTTAGGTCAGGGTTTGAGTTTGCCAGATCTTTCACGATAGATAAATCTGTCATAAACCCCTCAATTTTTCCTGCTCGTAGCTCTGCGAGACCTTCCGCATTACTTCTAACCCTCACAGGATTTCCCTTTACATTTTGGGTGATGTATTGTTCCCAAACTGTTCCGCTTTCCATGCCTATAGCCTTTCCTGCTAAATCTGTGTAAGTCTCATAACCATATAAGGTGGCACTTACCAGAAACAATAGTGCAAAGACTATCATAAAACTTCTTTTTGTTTTCATTTTTTTCTACTCCTCGTTACTTTTTTTTTTAAGTGATATGTCACTTTTTATTTTCCCTTGTTTTTGTCAAGACTATTTTCTATATATTTCTCAAACCATTGCAAATCAAAGCAGTTACACGAATCTATGATTACGTTCATCCCAGCTAAAAACGAGCCTGTTTGCAGGGTGGAATTTTCGATAAAGCTATGGGTTCCGATAAAGCTGTCTTTTCCGATGAAGCTTTTCCCCTTTATCTTTACATTTGCGGATATATAGACATCAGGTTCTATGGTCACATCCTCCTCTATCAGCACTGTGTCTGGGTTTTCTATGCTCACTCCATTGTCCATCCAATGCGTTTTGATAGCTTTATAGTGCTGGGTTTCTAGATCTGCTAACTGCTGCTGGGAGTTTATGCCCGCAGCTTCGGAAATGTCCTCTAAAACCACAGACTCTATCAGATAATTTTGGTGATACATTATTTTTAAAACATCGGTGAGATAGTATTCGTTTTGGGCGTTGTTGTTGGTTATTTTATCTAAAGCTAAAAACAGTGTCTCGCTATCAAAGCAGTATATTCCTGTGTTTATCTCCTTTATCCCTCGCACAGTCTGGCAAGCATCTTTGTATTCCACTATCTCTTGCACCCGATTTTGACTGTCCCGAACTATTCTCCCGTATCTATCAGGGTTTTCCAAAATCATAGTCAGCACAGTGCATTTAGCCTCAGTCTCTCTGTGTTTTTTATACATTTTTTGCAAAGTGTCTGGTTTTAAAAGAGGGACATCACCACATAAAACAAAAACAGTGCCTGAAAAATCAGTAAAAACGCTGCTAGCAGATTTTACAGCGTCACCTGTTCCGTTCTGGTTCTCTTGGGTTACAAATCGGATAGCTGGGTGATTTTCGATAGCCTTTTCGACCAAATCTTTTTTGTATCCGACCACTATAGCTATCATATCTGCTTTTAGTTGCAAACCGGTGTTCACCACACGTTGTATCAGGCTTTTACCACCGAGCTCAAAACAGACCTTTGGTTTCTCTGATTTCATGCGGGTGCCTTTCCCTGCTGCGAGGATGATGACTCCTATCTTTGACAATTTATACTCCTTTGTAGAGCCAGAGGCTCTCCGTTACATTGTAGTGTCCTTCCCTACGAATATTTAACCACCCCGTCCGCTGGCGCGTCCACCCCTCCAAATTGGAGGGGAATTGTCGGTGTCCTTCGGGCGGATTAATATCCCCTGCCCCGTCAGGATAGCGCCTGCCACCCCTTCCCGGAGGGACGGGGAAAAGGTGGTGTCCTGCGGACGAATGTATAATATTTCACATCATACACATTCTGCGGAGCAGACATATTATCCAC
>WRIO01000030.1 GCA_009782695.1 Candidatus Cloacimonadota bacterium | reverse complement strand
ACATCGTAAATGGCAAATCTGCGATAAAATGGATTATGGATAGGTATTGTGTGTCAGAGGACAAAAAAAGTGGCATAATCAACGATGCAAACGATTGGTGTGAGGAAGTGGGTAATCCTCGATATATCATCGACCTGCTGCACAGTATCATCAATCTCAGCGTAAAGACAGTCAAAATAGTAAAAGGCTTGCCGAAGATGGAGTTCTCGTAGGGAACAGCATTCAAATTAGTAATAAGAAATGTGGTATGCTGGTCCACCTTCGGTGGAGTTACTAGTAGTGGTGTCCTCAGGACGATATATATTATACTGGATTCTTCGCTTCGCTCAGAATGACAGCGAGAGGTTGCCTACCCTATGAGATTGATTGATTTGCACATTGTGCGAAGCACACCACATTTCTAATTTCTAATTTCTAATTTAATTATAAAGCTATCATTTAAATGCATTTATAAAATATTATTATATGTTGATTTATAACGCCATATTTTATATTGGTTTAATAGAAGGTGCAAGCAAGGAGACTCGGAGAAGCTCTTACCTTCTCCGAGCCTCCTTGCTTGCTCGTTGCATAACTACATTATTATTCATAGCGTTATAAAGCGTCATAAAAAAAATTGATAATTTCATCGAAATTTACACTTTATTTTTCTATCAGTTTCCAAATTCCTATTTCAGAGTAACAAATCTCCATATTTTGAGTTTAATAATATATGAAAAATTTTACGGTAAACCGATATATTACTGCCGATATTTTAAACACAAGAGGGGCGATAGCTTATGTTCTCTACCCTTTTTCGCTCATTTATGGGGTGGTGCAGAATATCCGTCGGGCTTTTTACCGCGCCTTCCCCCAGCTTATTTATCAGCCTGATGTTCCTGTGATTTCTGTCGGTAATATCACCTGTGGCGGAGCGGGCAAGACCCCTTTTGTGCTGTGGTTAGTTAGTCAGCTAAAATCCACTCACCAGATAGCTATCGTCTTGCGTGGATACAAGGGGAAGCTGGAAAACCAGAATATATTAGTTAGCGACCTGCAAGCTAAGCAGGGGGATATTTCCTCTGCTGGGGACGAAGCGGCTTTATATACCGAAAAGCTGCCCGGCGTGCCTGTAATGATAGGGAAAAACAGGGTAAAATCGATAAAGATTTTACAGGCAAGATTTCCCGATTTAGATCTGGTGATTATGGATGACGCCTTTCAATATTTAGCGGTGCAGCCTGAGCTAAAGATATGCGTTTTTAACACCATAGCACCGTTTAGTAACGGCTTTTACGTGCCTGCTGGACTGCTAAGAGAGCCTCTAAAAAACCTGCGTGAAGCAGATTTCTTTGTGTGCAGCGGTGACAAAGATTCTCTGCCGAAAGAGGCAGAAACCTACCTAAAAACATATAAAAAACCTATCTTGTCAGGCTTCTATGAAGTGCAGCAAATAGTCACTTTGAGCGGTCAAGAGGTGAAGGCAGAGGATATTCGGGACAAAAGAAATGTTCTGCTGTCGGGTATAGGGACACCAAAATCCTTTGAAAACACTATCCAAAAGGCAGGCATCAGCTTTTTCGACCACTTTATAAATGCAGACCACTTCAGCTATGATCAAGCCTTTATGGATAAACTGTCAGACCATTTGGCACTCAAATGCGATTATATAGTGACCACTGAAAAAGACTTCACCAAAATAAAAGATTTGCGGGTAAATATCCCTCTACTCGTAGTTAAAATAAACTTCGTTTTAAGCAAAAAAGATAGTTCTATAGACATTTTGCAGACTATAAAAAACAGTAAAAACCAAAAAATACTTGACAAAAAAGCTTAAAAAAGAACTATGGAGTGCTTGAATAATAAATATTAAGGAGTCTGTATGTTCGCAAAAGCAATTTCCTACACTCTAAACGGCATAGACGCGGAAAAGATAGACATAGAAGTAGATATCACGCAAGGTATGTCAAAGTTCACCATAGTGGGATTGCCCTCGAATTCGGTGAAAGAGAGCCGAGAACGCGTGTGCAGTGCTATCAGAAATTCAAATTTTCACTTAAATCAAATAAATTATACCATAAATCTGGCTCCTGCTGATTTGAAAAAAGACGAGGTCGGGCTCGACCTGGCTATGGCTACCGCTATCCTAAAAGCTAGCAGGCAACTTCGCAGTGAAAAGCTGGAGACTTATGCTATGGTGGGAGAGCTCTCGTTAGACGGAGAAGTGCGACCGGTTCGAGGCGTGCTACCCTTTGCTGTGGCTGCTCTGCGAGACGGTATGGCAGGCTTGATAGTGCCGAAGGAGAATGCCCGCGAGGCAGCTTTGATAAAGGGATTAAATGTATTTGGTGTGTCCACATTAGAGGAAACTGTCGACTTCTTGACTGATAAAATAACGATAGAGCCTTCTTTTACCGATGTAGAAGAGGTCTTTAATATTCTAGGAGACGACATAGACGATATGTATGATGTAAAGGGGCAATTTCAAGTAAAAAGAGCCCTGGAAATCGCTGCCGCAGGAGGACACAATATCTTGATGCTAGGTCCCCCGGGTTCAGGAAAAACTATGCTTGCCCGCCGATTGCCCGGTATCTTACCAGAAATCACACTTGCCGAAGCACTCGAAACCACCACCCTTTTTTCTGTGGCAGGTCTGCTGACAAAATACAAAAACGGGGTAGTAACCAGCCGTCCTTTTCGTTCACCACACCACACTATCAGCGACATCGCCTTGATAGGTGGAGGCTCTGTGCCAAAGCCAGGCGAAGTCTCTCTGTCACACAATGGAGTGCTGTTTTTAGACGAACTCCCTGAATTTAAAAAATCTGCCTTAGAAGTGCTACGTCAACCTCTCGAGGACGGCTTTGTCACTATCTCACGCGCAGTATCTAGCCTCTGCTTTCCTGCGAAATTTATGCTGGTAGCTAGCATGAACCCTTGTCCTTGCGGGTATTACGGGAGCAATATCGAGGGGCATAGCTGTAAATGCGCCTCCGGACAGATAGTGCGGTATCGCTCCAAAGTATCAGGTCCACTGCTCGACAGGATAGACATCCATATCGAAGTCCCACAGCTAAAATACGGGGAAATGATGCAAACACCTTCTGGCGAAAAATCAGCTGTGATCAGGCAAAGAGTAAATGTGGCTAGGAACATCCAGCTCGAAAGATTCCAAAAAGAAAACATCTTTTGCAACGCCCAAATGTCCTCGAAACACATACGAAAATACTGTGTCCTGGACGACACCAGCAAGTCTTTACTACAGCAAGCTATGACCAAAAAAGGGCTTTCTGCCAGAGCGTATGATAGGATACTAAAACTCGCCAGAACCATCGCAGATATAGACCAAACGCCAGATATACAGCTGGTGCATATCACTGAAGCAGTCCAATACCGCAATATGGATAAAAAATACTGGGACAGCTGAGATAAATTAGAAATTAGAAATTAGAAATGTGGTGTGCTGTGCACGATATATTATAACCACCCCGTCCGCTGGCGCGTCCACCCCTCCAAATTGGAGGGGAATATCTGGATTCTTCGCTTCGCTCAGTATGACGACAAGGGTTTGTATCAGACGGGTTTTAAAATTGGAGGTGTGGTCAAAACCGTAGGGAACGATGCCCAGCGAACTGAACATCGTTCCGATTCTATTTTCCTACGAAATAGGTGATATTTATTTTTTGGGCTTTGCTGGCTTCTTTTCTTTTGGTTCAGCTGGCTTTTTTTCCTTAGGTTTGGTTGCTTTTTTTTCTACTGGTGCACTTGGCTTGGCTTTTCTATTTAGATAGTCTTGGTTTAGTTCGTTTAGGGTAGCGTCTACCTTTTTTAGATATTCCGTATCATGTGAGCCGTAGGAAGCCATAAAACAGCACACTACATCTTTGGTTTTTTTATACTGCATATTTGTGCCGTCGGTATCGGCTATATAGTTTGAGCGGTACCGTATACCCATCTGGTCTGCCACGTCGTCTGCTTCTATATTTGCGCCGAGGAATATAAATTCCCAGCTATATTTTTCGCGTTGATGAGTGATCATGGCTCTGATGGCGTCATAGTTAAATTCATTGCTCGCGTTTTCTTGACCGTCTGTGGTGATGATAAATAGCACTTTTTCTGGTCTTTCGTGTTCGGGGGTATCACTGAGAGCCTGTCCTATATGGTTTATAGCTTTTCCCACAGCGTCGAGCAAGGCAGTTTGACCGCCCACAACGTATTCTTTTTTGGTCAATTTCTTGATAGATTTGATATCTACTCGGTCGTGTAAAACCTCATATTTGTCGTTGAACAATACGGTAGTTACCATGCAATCATAGCCGTCCTTATTTTCAGCAAATATCTTGTTGTAGCCCTTTATAGTGGAATCTTCTAGCCCAGCCATAGAGCCACTGCGGTCTAGTATAAAGACCAATTCTTTTAATCCTTCTTTCATTTTTTTTTCCTTTTTGTAAATTTTTATTTTTTGGGTTGTTTTATTATTTTTTGCGTAGGGAGGGGAGGGAAAATGATGTGGATGATATGTCTGCTCCGCAGAATGTGAAGGATCTGTTTATCTCAACCTTCAACGACGCGAAACTCCTCAACTGCACGAAGTGCTTTCATCCGTGCGGAGCACACCAATATTTATAATTTGCTAACCACCCCGTCATTTTTCCGCAAGCTCCAAAATGCCACCCCTCCAAATTGGAGGGGAATTTACATCCGTGCGGAGCACACCAATATTTATAATTTATAATTTATAATTTATAATTTGTTAACCACCCCGTCATATTTCCGCAAGCTCCAAAATGCCACCCCTCCAAATTGGAGGGGAATTGCATATCGTCCGCAGCACACCACATTTCTAATTTCTAATTTCTAATTTATCTTCATATATCTGCACAAAGATCTCTTTTTTGAGGTTTTCCATCCATGCCTGGTATAATGTAGCCTGCAATCTATTTGAGAGCATTTCGCGTAGCTGTTCGGTGATTTCTTCATACTCGTATGGTCGAGGCTCGAAAGCTTGATTTACCTTGAAAATATAAAACATTTTTTGGTGCTGTAGCACAGCGGAGAAGTCACCTACTTCCAGCTCAGACAGTTCTGTGGCAAACATTTCTGGAAATTCGGCTTTCGTCAGAGCACCTATGACCCCTTTATTTGAAGCCGAATCACTGTCTTGTGAGTATGCAAGAGCCAGAGTGCCAAAGTCATCACCGCTAACTAATCTTCCGTGTATATCAGCCATCAAAAGCTCTTCTCGGAGGATATCATCATCAGATTCTGCCAAGAGTATCAGGATATGGCTAGCGCGGATCTCACTGCCTTTCCGGTCGGTGAGCTTTATCAGGTGGTAGCCAAACTGCGTTTTTACTATCTCGGACACACCCCCTATATCGAGCCGAAAAGCAGCATTTTCAAATTCTGGCACCATCATGCCGCGAGCAAAGAAGCCCAGGTCTCCCAGCTGAGCAGCACTGGGGCATTCGGAAAACTCTTGGGCTAGCTGCCCAAAGTCTTCACCTCTATTTACTCTATCTCGCACATCTTCTATGGTGGCAAGCGCCTGTTTATCGGTTTCGGGCGAAGGTCCTGGTATCCGCAGTATCATTGCCACTTGGAAGGTTTCATCTCGCAAGGGCAGCTCTTGTTTTTCCTCTAAATAAAAGGCATGTATATCAGCATCAGATAGCTTTAGCTTACTCCTGATTTCTGTCTGGATCAGTCTTTCGCGTAGGAACTGCTCTGTATAGCTTTCTTCGTAATACTTTTTTAAATCAGAGGGGAGCATACCAGCAGCTCGCAGCTCACGGAAAAAGTCTTCTTCGGAGCGAAACTGAGCTTTTACAGCGTTGAATTGGCTTTCCACAGTATTCGCTATCCTTCTATCGTCTACCTTTATATTTAGATCTTTTGCTTTTTGGATGATGAGCTTATTATCTATCATATTTTGCAGTATCAACAGGTCGTCCATTTCCTCGCGAAACATGCCTGCTGTCTTCATCTGATTTTTTTGTTGCAATAGTTCAGAGTGGAGTATGATATCTCTACCTACTTTTGCCACTATAAAGTCTATTTTCTCGTTTGCATATAGACAAAGCGTCACAAAAGCGAACAGGGTAAAAAGTATATATTTTCTCATGTTTTTTTTCTCAGCTAAAATTCTTTGGTTACGCTAGCGTTTATCCGAGCTTCGCGGAGCATTTGTTCGTATACAGTTTGGCGTTTTTCTTCGCGCAGACGTCTATCTATGTCGTCACGGACATCATAAAAGCTACTGTTTGAGGTAGCAGTGCGAAATTCATACCAGCGAGCTATCAGCCAGCCGTTTCGATAAGGCATCAGCACTTCATAAAACCTTTCTTTTTTACTGAGCTCTTTCCAGAGCAGGCTGTCGGGACTTGATTTTGTGACAAAAGAGCCCATATATCCGCCATTTTGTCCTATACCTTCGGTGGAGTATTGGATAGCTGCGTTTACGAAAGTGATATCTTTGTCATCTATCATTTTTTTGACCTGATTCATCTCTGCTTCTGTGGCGACGTATATCCTTTGCACGCGATATTCACGGAGCTGCTCTACAAACTCTGCTTGCCGTAAGCGGTAATAATTCCACAGATCGTCATTTGATATTTCTATATGGTCCAAAGCTTCTGAAATCAAGGCATTTGCATATATTTTGTTAGCAGCATTTTTAACCATAAATTTTAGAGACAAATCTGCAGCAATATTTTCATTCTTTTTCGCATAGCTTCCCAGCAGAGTCATATCTATCCAGTTGTCTATGATCTTTCTTTGCTCTTCTAACGTGAAATTTTCCCATTCCAGATGACCATAGCTAGCTTGTAGCTCCTCCAAAGTCAGGGTGAGGTCGTTTACAGAGGCTAGCACTATGCCTTCGTCTTTTGGCTCTTTGATCTGACATGAGACCACAGCTACTGTCAATAATATCATCAGTATATAAATATATATTTTCATATCTCCCCTAATCCAGCATAGAATATTTTAAAGATATCTGCGGGCGCAGATTCTCCTCTGCGGTCATACCGTAAAATTCGACTCTCGCAAAGTCCATATTTCGCTGGTTGTTTACGATACAAATCCCGTTGTATGGTCTTTTTTGGGTGACCAGAACTTGTAAAAGATTTGTGATATTTATTTTTAATTTATCATTTTCAATGCCGACCCTGTAGCGATTGTAGTGCCACATCTGTGTATAGTCTATATTCTCGTTTATATCGATTTCCTCGTGTGGTATAGCGGAGTGCAGATACATTTTTTCATTCGTAATCACAGAATTTTCTGGCTTTACTGTCAAGGTCAGATATGCCTGTAAAATATTTATTTTTCGCAGATCGTTTTGGTTTTCGACGCCGAATAACTCATAAATATTTTGCAGGCTGTCTATCGACACTATGATAGAACGAGGGGTCATATTTGCTATAAAAAGACCTTCGCCGATATTTTCGCCACTACTGTCCTTTTTATCGTGGATAAAGGCAGAGTAAATAGCGTCACGGTGCTCATTGCGGGGCTGGTCACCTTCTGTTTTGGGTGGCAATAAAAAGCTTAGGCGAGGCTTGCCTGTGGCATTATTCACCGAATTAAACTCTAAAAAACCATTTGATATGCCTTCTGTCATCACTATCAAGCCTGTGTTCTTTTGCCAGCCTCCTTTCACCCAACCTAGCACTATATGGGCTGGTATGGGCAGCTCTATAAATTCTGTGCTGTCACTGATAGTGTGGTTCGTAGAGATGATATTTTTAGCCGTAAAATCACCGCCGGGGGTCTTCCACTGATCGTTCATCAAACTCCAGCTTTCCCAGCAAACATAGTCATCATAAAATATTACAGAGTCTATCGGAGCTACATTTATAGTTACACTACTGATGTTTTCGGCGTGGTGGAGGTATAGCCGGAGGACAGGATCTTCTAGATATAAGGTGTCACTCGGCAGGCTGGTAAATCGCACTAACGCTCTGATTTCTGTGTCTTCATAGTTTCCTATGATTATTTTTGGGTTTCTGGTTCTTTCACCGAAAGTCCGCAGTAGAAAATCTGTTGTGTCCAAAAAGCTCCTTACACTGTCTTTATAAGTGTAGATATCGGTAATCATGCTATCGGGCAAGGTCAAAGCATGATAATGAGTGGAAGTGCCTGGTGACCCAAAAGGTGTATTTTTTTGGGTGCAGGCAAATAAAAGGCAGATAAATAATATTACCACCATAGGCACTGCCATCTTAAATTTTTTATATATATTCATATAAACTAATAATTCCTTTTGATATATTATTTAGTATTAATACCTTCAGGAGGATAAATTAAATGTCAATTATTTGTAAACCATGTTTTGCTTTTGACGCTTTAGCGGCTATTGAAGGGCGCAGCCGTTTGCGTGACGATATTCCTTATATAAAAGAGCAAATCGAGGAAAATTTCACAGGAATGGATTTCATTACCTCCAGCGATATTTATTATCGATTTCTTTTGGATAAATACTCGTTCGATGAAATTGAAAAAATGGATTTAAAAACTTTAGCGGAACTTTATCCGGATTGTATTGATGACAGCAAATTTTGGTGGGAACAGAAAAATACCAAAGAACATTTTATCAAAAGTTTTGAAGTCTTA
>WRIO01000029.1 GCA_009782695.1 Candidatus Cloacimonadota bacterium | reverse complement strand
ATATCGGGTATGTCGGTAGATCTACCCAATAAAATCTTTCGTCATCTAAGTTTACTTTTTGTTGGATTGCGTTCCCAGCGGCCGTTTTTAATATCAAATTACCCTTCAAACTCTCGCGAATATCTGTGAACCGATAAAAACCTTCGTGCAGCTCTGTAACAAACCACTCTTCGGTAGGTAAGCTCGTCAGAAGCCCCAATGATGCCAGCCCGTCAAGGTTGCCGGGTTTATCGCCATTTAGCAGCGTAACATTGATTCTCCTGTCTTGGATAGAGTCACCTGCCGCGTGCCAAAAGCGAAACCGTATGGTCACGTTTTGAGTGGAAGGGACAGTGTAATCTGCAAACCAGGTGTTTGTAGCTACTTCCGTATGTGGTGTCACCACGTTGTTGACCCGAAACTCGACATCATCTACCACAAAATTGTTTACCATACCAGTTATTTTTAGGGCATTTGGTGTGATGGGGTGCTGGAATATAAAGATATGAGATCCCGTCCCAAAGGCAGAATTGCCTCCTCTAAACAGGCTAACTCCGCTGTCTTTGGTGCATATCCATTTTATAGAGTTCGTTTCTGTGTTTTCCATAAAAATCGCATTTAGGTTGTTTGATGGTAAAAGATGATTTGGCGAAAGGTCTGTGATGGTAGTCCAGTCTATCTCATTCGTCCTGATCAGTCCTTCGTTAGAGGTGATCCAGCCTATATTATTTATATCGAAATCTATATCTGTCAAACCTGTATTCGGCAAGATACTATTCGTGTTTTCAGAAGTATAAATCTGCCACACATCGTCGACTAATTTGCCGATTCCATAGGCTGTCACAGCCCAAATAAAGCCTTTTTTGTCTTGTTTTATCTTTTTTATGTCGTTTGAAAGCAGGTTCGAATTCACAGTATTGTATCTATGGATAAAGCTATTTTCTGCATCAAGCACAGAGATACCATAATCTGGTGTAGCTATCCATTTGTTATTTTCCTCATCTATAAAAATATCGCTAATATTATTTGAGGCAAGCCCTGTGGGAGAGTATTTATACGATGTCCACTGTCCAGCAGTGTTTAGCGAATACAAACCACCTTGCTCTAATGTTCCTATCCATTTGGTATTATTGGTATCTATAGCTATTTTCGAGATAGTGTCAGAATCTAGAGGGTTAGAAGTGTCTGTCTTCTTGTAGATTACCCATTCTTTTGTCTGAAAATTAAATCGTGCCAAACCGCCACCGAGGTTTACAAATTTAGCGGTGCCAACCCAAAGTAGATTGCTGTGGTCGACTGCTAAACTTCGAACATCATTTGTTGGGAGCTGTGAATTTGCCATATTGTATACTATCCAATCATTACCGTCGAATCTGGTCATCCCATTCGCTGTGCCTATCCATTTTACGATATTTTCTGCTTCAAAAGCTACTGTCTGCACATTGTTTGAGGGTATACCAGAGCCGAAGATGTTATTCGCTGTCCATACTGTGCCAGCCAACTTTAACAGATTAAAATTCGTGCCAAACCACTTTTCACCATTAGCTCGCACTGTCACAGAGTAAATATTTTTTGTGGGGATTTGAGGCAGGGTGTAGGTCGTCCAGTTTGACCCATCGAAGCGGACGATACCCTCATCGGTTGCTAACCAAGTAATAGAATTGTTTCCGTCTCTTTCGAACTTTATATCACGAATGTAATTTGATGGTAGAGTGTTTGGGTTTGTAGCATTGTAGACATCCCAAGTCTGTGATTCTGTGGCAGGTATGCGTATCAGACCGCCTCCAGTACTATTACTCCAGTTATACACGCTCACCCATGTATTCCCCAGATGATCCACCCGAACATTGTTTATGCCATTGCCGGTAAGCACTGAGTTTGAAGTGTTGTAGAGCACCCAATTCTCACCCAAAGCAGATGTCTTATACAAGCCTTGTGCTGTGCCAAACCAACGCACCATTGCATTGCCATTTATAGCGTTGTATTGGATATCCACAGAAGTAAATTCATTAGTGAGTAATATAGGGTTTTCTTCATTCATCTTTATCACACTGATCCCATAAGGATTGTCGATAGGATCATTGAACACTGCTAAACCATTCGTGGTAGCTACCAAAATCCTATCTGTAAAGCTACCTGAAGCATTTCGCTGCATAGTAATCCAGCTCACTTCATTGGAAGGAAAATCGCTTTCTGAGTTCTGTAAATTGTGAAATATCATATTTGCTGTGGTCCAGCTATTTCCTGCCACTTTGCGTATCAGACCATAGCCGCTGGTGCCTATCCACAGGTTATTATTGCTATCTATGGCTAAATGATTTATCCTATTTGTTGGCAAGTCTGTGTTTGTGGTGTTATACACTGCCCAATCAGAGCCATCAAAACGATAGATACCCTTGTCTTGGGTGCCTATCCAGGTATTCCCCATCGTGTCAAAAGCTATCGCCCGATATGGGTTGTCCGGATACTGTGTGGTCTCGACACGATAAGATAACCACTCTGCTTGAGCAAGTAATAGCCCACTAAAAATCATACATATAAATAATAAAATAAACCTTCTCAATTTTCCTCCTTCATGGAAATATTTTCTATGCTTAAAATTATGACAGGTTTATATGCAACGTGTGTGCCAAAGGAAAATAGAATTTAGAAATCAGAAAGTAGGAATGGGGTATGCTTTAGTATTTGATCAGTATCTCCGAGAGGAATTTTCGTTTTTCGACCACCTAAATATCAGATCTATACCATTTTCATTTTCGACCCCTTGTGAAGTAATAAGGAAAATGTTTTTTGCCAGCTGATATTCTAGATTTACTCTATCAGCAGAAACAGCATTAAATTCATTGTAGTCTATTTTACGCTCATAGCTGATAAATAATCTTTTCCCGATATAATTACCTATGGTCAAAGTGGCAGCAAAGTCACTATCCATTTGTATAGAGACCACATCGACCCCCAACTGTTTTTGTAGCGAGTTTGCAAGCTCTGCACTCAGGATTCCAGCGCCTAATTCGGTCATCAAAGCTGAGTTGTCAGAGCTTTCGTCGTCATTCATCCGCACGCCAAAAAGTATCAAGGATATAGCGTCTGCTTCCTCCTCTATCAGCTCACCATCTTGATAAAAAGTAATAGCTGGAGCGAGCATAGTGCCTTCCACAGCAAGTGTCAGAATAGAGGAATTTTTATCTGGCTTTCGAAAAATATAATTTGCTTTTAGATTTAAGTGGATATCGCTCAAATCGTCACCGGTGATAGATACTATGCCTTCTTCTATATTAAAACGGCGGGAAAAGTATTCGATATAACCCCTCACCACTTCGACATTTGCCAGGATAAACTGGTTGTTTTGCAATATCCTATAGTTTGCAGAACCGCTCAGCTCTAAGCTCATTTCCTTGCTTTGCAGCCAGACATTGCGGGGCAGCTCTACCCTGAAATTGACTTCAAATTCGGGAACTTTAAAGGACAGTGGCTTTTCGTATATTATATCGGGTGTAGCCATTCTGTTTTGGGCTACCACCAGCAAAGGCTCTGGCACCACTTCGATAGTAGTAATTTTCGCCATCTCATCCAAATTTATCTTCACTTCATTTGTAGTGACACTGCCTTGCAAAGCAAATTTTGGTAGAAATAAAAACTTATCTTTATTGTTTTGATACATTGTTTTTATATCATTTAACGCCAGTCTACCTGAGGCGTTAGTTCTGATAGCCTTGTGGTTTGTCAGCTGCAGATTTTCCATGAGGAGGTTTAGTCTGGTATCTCCTATTTTTATCAAGCTTTCGTCTGTGCTGTTTAGATCATTTAGAGTGACATTGGAATACCCTGAGAGATCGAAAGTCCCTCTGTTCCTGCCTTTCCCTGTGTCAAATTTAAAGCCGTGAATAAATATGGCATTTATACCATGGTCAGTAAAAAACTCTATATCAGTAGCGATGTTATTATAGTTCATTCCGAACATACTGTTGCGAAAATTTCCTTTGTCTACCTTTACATGACCCTTGAAAAGAGGCTTAAAAGCAGTTCCTTTCACTTCTAAATCTACGTCTATGGCTGCTGTCAGTGTATTTTTGGGCGGTAAAAAAAAGTTTACGAAGTCGAGATTAAGGTCTTTGGTATCTATCATAACATCGATAGAATCATTCCTTGAAAAGTCAAAAGTGTTATTTTTTAGGTCTGCGACCAGAGGTAAGGAAGCAGTGGTGTTTATCTGACTGTCTTTATACTTTGCCTGATTCGACAGTCGGAGGGTCTGATTGTCATAAGTTCCCTGGAATGTCAAATAATCTACCAACAGTGGCAAATCATTATCCTCAAAGAACAAGCTGATATCTGAGACATATCCCTCTATATCTGTAAATATTTGGTTGTCTTTCACTGCTAAATCGATAGCCAGATCCAGCTTGCCATCTATGTTTATCTCTGGAGCGAAATTGTTTAAAGCTTCCTTTATCTGCAAGTTTTTTATAGCTATGTTCATCTGGATATCGTCACCTTTTTTCTCGATGGTATCAGATATGATAGATTGTTTTTTCGAGAATAGGTTGAAGTTTTTCAGCAAAACTATATCATCATCTACTATCAATGAAAAGTTTTCTAAATTTTGCCAATCTACGAAACCATTACGCAAACGCAGATGATTAAATAAAACATGAAAACCATTTTCCCAGTTTATGTGGCTATTTAGACTTACATCAGCTAAATCATGGCTAACTAAATCAAAGTTTAGATACATATCTTTTGACATAGTAGGTGCGGAAAGATCTGCGTTTTGGAGCAAAAAACCTGCGAGCCTTGCATTTTGCATAGAAATCCTAGTTTCTGTATGCAACTTGCCGAGATCAAACAACTGGTGATCCACTATGACACGCTCGATACTCATATCTCTCATGCAAATATCATTTATCTGGGTAAACACATTACCCCTCAGCTCACTCCATTTCCCTTCTGCGTTTAAGTAAAGAAAAGTTTCAAAGGTGATAGCTTCATCTACAAAGAGCTTGATAAGCTCCTCTGGGTTAGCTACAAAAAGCGAGATATTTGCCTCTATCAGCTCTTGCTGAGTGGCTTTCGCATATCCTGAAAGGTTTACAGCAGAGGTTTGTATCACAAAATCAGAAAGATTGTATTCTTTGTCTTTTACTTCTAGGCTTACAAATAACGAATCTAGGCTATTTGTAAGTATAGAGCTACCACTGAGGTCAAGCGTCGAGCTAACTATCATGCTGTCAGGGTGGAAGTATTGTCCCGAAACTATCACTTTTCCTTGCAACCTCCCCAGTTCTGAAGATTGCAGTGCCTCCTCTTCGAGGGATATTTTTGATAAAATATCGGCTCTATTCACCTCTGGGAGCATGCTAAAAACCTCGAAGGAATTCATATCTATCGAGAGCTGGTATAGCTGCTGATCTATAAAATCTCTCAGCTGTATTCCTGCTTCTATTTCTCCGGCGATAGCACTGATCTTTAGAGCTAAATCGACATCTTTTTTATCTAATACAGCAGAGATCTTTACCTCGTCTAGTAGGGTGTCGTTGTAATCTATATCCTGGAAATCTATGTCTATCAGTGCATTCATTCTATGGATATCAAAGCTTTGAGCATTGATATCTAGATGCGAGTGGAAGCTCAATTTGTTACCTGTCAGATCACTATCAGTAAACATATTTAGATATTTAAAAACCTCTAAATTATGTATTTCTATGCTACCAGTAAAGTTATTATCCATAGTCAAAATCTCGCCTTGAAACACATCTAGATAGTCATAAAGTGTGGCTGTGGTGGATATCTCCATCTCTTTCTCTTTTAGCTTAAAATCGACAGTGGCTATATTTTCGGCAAGCTGTGCTTTTAGCTCAAATTCTATGCTCATATCAGGCTGATAATTTATGCTATCTAAAAGAAAATCAAAATCTTGCAAATGTAGGGGATTGAACTTTAAATCGACTATCCCAGATGAAAAATCCCTTAAATTTATAGCCCCTTCAGCTGACAGGATAGAGTTTTCTGTAAAAAGTTGCAGATTATTCAGCACTATGTTTTTTCTATGTATATCTGCGTTTACCTCTAAATGTTCCAGCCGGATATTGGGGTCTAATGCACGAATATTTTCGAGGCTAACCCCTGCCGAGATAGCTTTATGGATCATAGAGAACGAGGCAATGATAGTATCGATTTCTATTTTTTGGCTGATATATTGATTCTTTGGGACAGTATCAAAATCAGCTCGTAGCCCATTTAAGGATACTTTATCTGCTACTATATAGCGGAACTTGAACCTGCTTTCCCTTTTTCTATTGCGCTTTTTATGCTCTTTTTTTTGCTTTTTTTCAGCTTTTTTGAGCAGCTCTTCGGCAGTGTATTCTGTTTTGGAAGAGAACATTCTGTCAAAGTTCACTCCTGTTTCGTCCAATACCACATGACCATAGATATTGTTTAATTCAACTGATTGGACGCTGATTTTGAACTTCCAAAACTCTTTTACATTCCATTTTACAGAGAGGCTTTCTATGCTTCCGACTAAGTGATTTGGTTCATTTGGTATGACCTCATAGAGCTCTAAATCATGAAAAGTAAATTCTCGAAACAAATTCCCTGTAAGACTTCCTACTCTTATTTCGACGTCTAGAGCGCTGTTCACTATTGGCAGAGCCTTTTTTATCATAAAATTCTGCAGTCTGCCTGAGTAGAAAAAGGTTATCACAAAGATATTTATCAGTAATAATACACTTACTAAAGAAATGATACCTATCTTTATCACCTTGCGAGTTCTCGGAAACCTGCTGACCTTCCTTTTTGTAGGTGGAGTAGAGGGATTGGGCGTTGCGTCTTTTTTCTCTACACTCATTAGAAGGACTCTCCTATGGTTAGATACCATTTTAGGTCTTTTAGATCGTGGAGAGGACTAGCAAAATCAGTTCTGATCACACCTATTTTGGGGACATAGCGAAACCCGATACCCACTGACTGTTCCAGTTTTTCAAAGTCATAAGCATAAGCTTTTTCTAGCACATGCCCTGCATCATATAGCAAAGCCATATTAAAATTCGTAAAAAGAGGTATACGGGCTTCCACATTGATCAGCAGAGAGGAGCGACCTCCGTCTTCGGGACCTATCTTGTTTCTGTTCCAACCTCTTACTGTCTGCATACCGCCTAACTTGTATCGATTTGGTAAAGGTATCTCAGAGCGCGAATTTAGCTCTTCCTGTGTGTGATACGCCCCGCGATAAGCCAGCAAAAAGGCATTGTATAAGGGCTGATAATACCTAAATTCTTGCCCTAAAAAATAGTAATTGTAGTTATTATTTGTCCCTACTCCTGCCACACCAGCGCCAGTGATGACATGAAATCCCTCCACAGGGTTAAATTTCGGCATAGAATAGTTTAGATCTAGTTTGCTGGAGACAGTCGATAAATTGTATCTTTTTTTGTCTTCATCTATTTCCTTACTGATATTAAAGTCTTTGTTTAGCTCATACTGGTGGGTCATATACAATGTCCAGTTTGGGATAAATGGATAGGAAAAAGTTGTGTTGTTACCATAAGAGTCTTGTGAATAATAATCTTCCACTTTTCTTTTGTAAAAAGGGTTCAAGGTCAGATTTACCTTTTTATAAAGGAAAGCTGGTTGTATCCAACGAAACTGCAAGTTCCAAGGTTCTATATAAGAAGTGCGTATAGAAAGCTCTTGTTGGTCGGCTTTTTTGAAAATATTATGGTGTGTGAGGTCTGCTTTTGCTCTAAATCTATCTTCAGTGCCAAACCCAAAACCGGTAGTAGCTGTCCATTTTGGCTGTTCTGTAAAGTTAAATATAGCATTTACATACCGTGTATCGTCTATAAACGAGGGGTAAATCTGCACTGAACGAAACACGCCAAGCCACATGAGATTATCGCGAGATTCACTGATAGTTCTGGCGCGGTAGACCATAGAATCTTTTAGAGTGATTTGGTTACGAATCGTTGCGCGGTCTGTGTTTCTGCTGCCTTGAGAGATGATAGAGTTGACATAATAAAGGTTTCCTTGCTGTATATTAAAATCGATATCTGCCTTTGAATTTCTTTTCTCTGGGTCTTCTGTAAGCGTGAGAGTAAAATCTGTTTCAGATTTTAGATAACCTCGCCTGATCATAGAATTGTTTACCAGATCTTTATCCATATTTATCGCACTATCTGTAAAGATAGTTCCCTTACGGGAAAAAAAGCTAGGTTGTTGAAAAAGGAGCACTCTCCTTCTTCTTTCCACAGGGTTCGCTATACTGATAGTATCATTTACAGTGAAGTTAACAGAGTTTATCCTGACAGGTCTGTTCTCTTTTATTTTATACAGGATATTTACGCTTTGGTTTCGTTTTTGCTTTAGCACAGTTTCCAGCTCTGCATAGAGATAGCCATTTGATTGCAGATAGCGTATGATATTCTCTTCGTCTTGTCGGAGCAGAGCAGAGTCAAAGTCAGGTTTCTTGGTCCAAAAAAGCATTTTTTTATAAGCTGGGTTTGGCTTTAGATTCAGCTGCTTCATAATCTCTGAGCTTTTTATTTTCTTATTACCTTTCATAGATAGTTTGTTGATAGTCATCTCATCAGCAAATAATACCCAAAAGCAGGAGAAAAGCAACCAGAAAAGGAGCTTCAGATACACACGCATATTACAGTCATGCTCTTTAATCTTTT
>WRIO01000028.1 GCA_009782695.1 Candidatus Cloacimonadota bacterium | reverse complement strand
TAATCGCTTTAGAATTTTTGGATAGCAAAAAGGTTGCTTTCTTTCTAAATACCTTTGCATTATTTGGTATGTCGTTATTTATAGCATCATCATTATTGTCTTTGACTTCCGCACAAAAGACATACTGCTGGAAGTTGTTTTTTGCTAGAAACTTTGATATTTTTATATTGCGATATGTAGCCACACTATTAAATGGGGGGTAACAAAAAGCAAGAAACAGTAGTTTCGTCTGCATTTTAGCTCTTTTCAGATATTATTTGCTTATAAACATCATATATTTCGTGATGTTTGTTTTGATATTTTTCGACCTTTTTTAGGGCATTTTTCCCCATTGCTACCCTTTTCTCAGGATTGTTGATCAAGAATAATAGCTTATCTTTTAGATCATTTACATTATAATTCGTGAAGATCAGCCCATCCACTTCATGATCTACAAGTATCTGTGTCCCCTGATCATGCGACACCACCACGGGTAAACCACACGCCATAGCTTCTAACAGCGACACACTGAAACCTTCAGCTTTCGAGGGCAGGACAAAGAAATCTGCCTTGTGATATTCTTTTACCAGCTCACTATGGGGTAAAAAGGGTAGTATTCTAACATGTCCATCTAAACTATTTTCGCTGATAAAGCTGATATATTCATCTTTTAAATCGCCACCACCTATCAGGGTCAGGCTTATGTTTTTGTTATCTTTTACTACTGTGCTCATTGCCTGTAATAGCAGTAAGTGGTTTTTTCTATCGACAAAACCTCCAACTGCCAAAAGGTTTATTTTATCATCAGAGCATGATAGCTTATCCTCTACAGCAGGTTTAAATATCTCGGTATCATAAGTGTTTTGATTGATAATCACATTCGCCTCAGGCGCCAGCGATTTCATCTGGTGATACATCTTTTCTGACAGAGCAAAATTAACTTTTGCATTTTTTAGGACTTTTTTTATTTGATTTACTGCAAATCTGTTTAATACGGTTTTACCTTCGGCATTCGGGACAGCATCATCTATATCCCCTGTTCCATGTGAAGTGATTACATAAGGTATATCCAATCTTTTTGAAAGCAGGTAGGCAAGTATTCCGGTGGTGGTTAGCGACTGGGAGTGGATGATGTCAAAGTCTCCTTTTTTAAATAGTTTTTTTATCTTATAATAGAGATAATATCCGTCTATGTGGATAAAATAGTTTCTGGGAACATTTAAATATTTGACTATTTTGGACTTATTTTCAGGTATTATCCTAGCTAAATTGTCATTATTCCATGTATTTTTATATTGTTTTGAGCGAATCATCCCCATTATTCTTTGAAAAAAATAGACACGATAATCTATCTGAAAATCCTCTTCCAATCTCAAGATTGGGTTATGGATAAACGAATGATAATATTTAGATAGGTATAGTATTTTCATTTATATTTCCTTCATCGTTAGTATTTAATAAAGCGTAATAATACGCGAGCATTGACCAATATATAGTAAAATAATATGGGGTGGCTGGGATAGCGGTCGAAACCATAAAGAAAAAGAAAAACAGAAGTGCCTTTTTCTCTTTTATCGTTAGTTTTAGGATGTTTAGTTCTCCTTTTTTAAATTTCGCTACAAATGGATAAAGCAGAGAAAACACGATTAGCACTAACAATCCAAAACCTATCAAGCCCTCTGTGGCAAGCATTTCACCAAACATTGTGTGAGGTGGTGCGTCTATCACGCCCCGAACATCGTCCTCATTTAACGCTTTCTCAAAGTTACCTATCCCCACTCCCATTCCATAGCTATCCACAAACATATTTGCACAGATTACATAAAACCTTTTCCGCACCTCAGACGATGTGCTTAGCTGTGTATCGGCTAGGTCATCACTTACCGCCTTATCTATCCTGTATATAGTTTTATTAAACATATATTTAAAAGCAGGATTTTTAGTATAAAAAATAAAAAAAGACGCAAGCAAGGTCGCTATAACAATGATTTTGTAAAGATAATTTGTCTTAAAGATGAAATGGTGCAGAAAAAACAGAAAAAAGACCGACATAATAGACCTTGTTTGCTGGACTATCACTATCAGCATAAAAAATAACATGGTAAAAGCTGCTAGATACTTTTTAAAGGTATCCTTTATAAACAGCAATATCGGCATACAGATTAATATCACTGAGGGCAGGTCATTTTGATTGTTAAAAGCAGCAGTGGGTATGTAGTGCAACTCATTATAATATCGTGAGTTTGGAGAGTGCTTTAGCGTAACTATCTCATATAAACAAAAGCACAGGTTAAATAAAATACAGATTAAAATCATATTTTCAAAAGTCTTAAATCTGTTTTCCGTAGTCAGAAATTGGGTAATAGTATAAAACAAGGCTAATCCCATTAACCTGACATTTATATAGAAAAAGCTTTTATCGCTACTCTGGTGCCAAAATAAAGTCAGCAAGCCCCATACCAACCAACAAATAAAGTAAAAATATACTATGTTTATGTTTCTAATATTTTTTAGAGGCTCTATATTTAAGCACTGGAAAAAAAATATTATAGCAAAGATTAGGTAAGGAAAATAGTAAAAAACCAGAAAAGGTCCTGTGTGAAGGGGAAACAGCTGAAAGAACACAGTCAGAAATATAACCAAATACATCAATTTCTCGTAGTATTTGCTATAAAACCCTCTTCTATCGTATTCTATCGAAATAGGTTTTTCCATATCTCCTTTATTTTATCGCTTTCTGTCGTGTTTAGATGGTCGTAAACCAAGACTGAACCTGAGGCAAATAAAAGCGAGACAAAAAAGGTTAGGACGCATATCAATGCTCTCTTTGGATGTGATCTTTTACCCGGAATATTCGGATAGTCTATGATTTCTATCTGATCCATATTGTCTATCTCTTCTATCCTCGCTAGCTCTAACTGCGGGTAAATAGTCATCAGAACCTTTTCTAATACTTCTATCCTCATTTTTATATCTTGGATAGTCAAATAGCTGTCAGTGATATTATTCAATGGCAATAAATAAGGTGTCTCACCAGATTCTTTTTCCAATTTTTGCAGGGCTTCCAAAAAACTATCTTTTTTCTCTTTCAAACTAATATGCTTTGGAGAATTTTGTAAAAATTTTTCGGTATAAATCAGCTCAACATCGAGCTCTACCAAATCTACCAATACTTTGTAATATCCTTCTATCGCCGCTTTTGCTTGATTTTCAATGTCTATGATGTTATTTTCTTTTTGGTATTCACCGATGATAGCTACTAAACCTTCGATTTCGCTCATTACCTGATCTACTCTGGTCTCAAATAGTTCTCTCTTTTGACGCCCCGTGTTGTTTTTGTTATTTTTCACATAATCTAAGAGTGTTTCGAGATAGTATTCTGCGATTTCTTTTGAAAACTGCTTATTTTTTGTGGTAACGGCTACGCTCATAAAATATGTTTCATCGCTTAGTTTGATATCAAACATATCATTGTGAAAAACCTTGTAAACCGTCTCTAATGCTTTGTCTTTGTCCCCATCTTTGATTTTCACTTTATAATAATTTATCAGGTCAAATTTATCGATAGTGATATGGGTAATAGTTTTGCTTTTCAAAAGGGCTGAGTATTTGATACCTAGTTGCTTTGGAGTTGTGGTCGCGCCTGCTGCTAAACCTATGCTCTCAGCCAAAGAACCGATACTACCCAAACCTTGTGAAGCTAGCGGCAAAACTAGAAATTTAGAAGTCCAATATTCTGTAGCCAGCAGTGAATAGCACACCGCTATCAGCGAAAATATTAAAGTAAAAACCATGATAAAAGTTTTTCTTTTTAGTAAAATAATAATAACATCTAAAACATTAAAATTTTGTTTTTCCACATAACCCTCTTTATTTATGAGCACTAAATATGCAAATTATTTTTATTTTATGAAACTATAATTGCATTAAAATGTTACACTTTTATATGATTCTTGATATTACTCTAATAGGTTTGACAAAAACTATGCTATTTAGAAAAAGGTGCAGTATTAGATAAATAGAGGATAAAATGAAAAATAAAATGATATTAACAGTGCTGTTAATCTGTGCAATAGGAGTGAGTCTTCTATCTTTACCGGTAGTAAGTGCTACCGGCTATGATCTGGAAATGACTATTAAATTTAAAGACAATGTAGAGGATAAGGAGCTTGCTAAAATTATCTCAAAATTCCCGAAACACAATTTCCGGGAAAAAGAAGAGATTGACTATCCATGGGATGCTGCTAACCAAACTAATCTAAAACAATTTGTATATTCTGATTCTGTGTTTATGAACCAGTTAATAGCCGAAAATATCAAAAAAGAGAGCAGTGTAATCTGGGTAGAGTTTCACCCAAAACAATTTGGACAGAGGTATTCTGTCCAGACAGCACCTGAAAAAATAGAATACAGTTACGATGTAAAGGGGAGACCATTAGAACCGAAAAGTAAAATTAGCGTTTGTTTTAATCATCGAATATCAGAAGACGAGATGAGGGCATTTATTCAAAGATATGAAAAATATCAATTTAAGCTTTTAAGGAGTCATATAAGTATAAATACTTATTCCTTTTACTTCAATCCTTATTTGATAGATGGAAATGAGCTTGTTCAAATGATAGAAAAAGAAGTATTTGTTAAATATGCATATCTTGATAATGCGGAAATCAGAGCTAATTAATTAATAGTGTCCTGTTTTTTACTCTATTCAAAGATAGATTAAAAATGGTTGACTAAAAACAGAGCTTATAAAAGATGGTTTAATTATATATCTATGGAGGTTTTATTTGAGCAGAGCCAAATCATTTATCGATAATTTTATCTCATATACATTTATAGAGATACTAAATAGAATTATCCCGTTTATTTTCCTTCCGATTATAACGAGATTATTACCAAACACCTCATCTTTCGGAGCTTATGACCTGTTCCTTATCATCCAGGTGATAGGTTATAATGTCTTGATTTCCGCCTTTTATAATTCCACTTACCGTGATTTTTTTGAAAAAGATGATATAAATTTTAAGTATAATGTATGCACCACTTCTTTTCGGGTAGTTCTTTTTAATTCTATCTTTTTTGTAACTGTATTGCTCTCTTTCAAGGGCTTTTTTAATGATATTCTAAATATGGGTTCAGAACATGAGCATATATTTACTTTATCAGTTTTTTACATACTTGTAAGTGTTTTACATGAAATGATCAAATTGCCTGTCAGGATGGAGAATAAAAGAAAGATAATCATGATAGGCGGTCTGATAAGGGCTATTACTCAGAAAACTATCGCTATCATCATGCTTTTAATGCATTTTGGGTTTTATAGTCTGATGTGGGGTTTGATAGTTTCAGATGCAGTACTGATCTGCTATTATTGGTGCTATAACCATAGATATTTCCTAAAAGGTTCTTTTGACCTGAAGCTGCTTCTCGGTATGCTAAAGTTCGGCTTGCCTTATATCCCTATCAACCTGATCTTTGTGGTTTATCAGGTGACAGATAGGATCATGATCCTCCGATATTTAGACTATGCAGATTTAGGTGTCTATGCTTTTGGTTCGAAATTAGCCTCGATGAGTGGTGTCATTATGATAGCTTTTAGTAGTTACTGGTTCTATTTTAGCCTAAAAAGGATAAATGACCCAGATTACAAAGAACTAATAGGCAAAGCTTTAGCCCTGACATTCGCAGCTTTTTCCCTGTTCTTTGCCTCAGTTTTCCTTTGTAAAGGGTTGATCTTTAACCTGCTATTCACAGGGGATTATCGGCTCGGGGTTATTGTCTTCCCCTATCTATTTATGAACCCTTTGCTACTAATCTTGATATTTATAGTTGAGCAGCAGATTTTTAATAAACGACAGTCATATATTTCTCTCATCGCCCATTTTATGGGGTGCGTTTTAAATATCACTTTAAATCACTTTTTGATCCCAAAGTATGGCATAGTAGGCGCAACGATAGCCACCTCGTGTGGATATGTCTCAAGCTTCCTGCTATTGATGATCATAGTGGTCTTTATCAGAAAGATGATAGTGATAGAGCTAAAAACATATTTTATGATGATTATGTTTCTGGTGTTCTTCATAGAGGTGAATTATTTCGGCTTAACCCCTGCGACTGTTGTTTTTATTTTGTTATTTATGTCCTTGATCTTGGTTATGTATTACAAAGAGGGGATGAGGATTTATCGTCAATGGAGAGGGTGAGTTAAATTAGAAATTAGAAATTAGAAATTAGAAATTATAAATTATAAATTATAAATTATAAATGTGGTGTCCTGCGGACGGATTTTGTAGCGGAGAGCGTCCCGCTCTCCATTTTAAATTCTCCTGCCCCGTCAGGCTAGCGCCTGCCACCCCTTCCCGCAGGGACGGGGAAAAGAAGGTTTGCTACACGCTGATGTTAGCGGAACGATGTTCGCTTCGAGAGGCTGTTCCCTACGGAAATCAGGTAATGGAGAGCAGGGACGCTCTCCGCTACTGTGACTTATTTTATATTGACAAAAAAAGGGTAAAATATTATCTTTGCTCTTGTGAAAATGATAAAATAAAGGCGATTTTGTATCTTAAAGAGAGCCTTTCAATAGAGTGAATTTGGGTTAATCTAAAGTGAAAATGTATCATTTATGAAATAATTGAGTTATATTTTATAAAGAATTAACTACTGAATATAACAGAGGATTTACATGGACAGATTTATACAAGAAAATAATAAAATCTCCTTAGAAGGAGTCAATCCAGAAGATTTTAAAAATTGGCTGATGACTTATAAAAGCAATAGAGGAGTGATTTATTCCGAAATTACAGTAAGTAATTATGTAAGGGCTATAATCACATCTCCTTCAAAACTAGCTATTTACTTGTCTGATGAAGAAAAAGACCCATTTTTATGCACATCATCATCAGAATTGAAGGCATTATTTGAAAAATACAAAGAGGCTCCAAATTACGAAGAGATCAATATTAATAATGGTAATAATGCTTTTTCACTAGGCATGGAATGGCTCATAAGGTATTATGAATATTTAAATAATAGTGTATTAGATACTGAATCAGACATTCATTATGTTGATTTTAATAATCATTACCATTTTAGAACTAACAGAACTAAACCTGTTTTTATAGAATACAAAAAAAGACATGAAAAAGTTGATAACTGGTCAGCTTTATATGTTTATTTTATGAAAGCACTTCACACAGATTTTACTCATAAAATTGAACAATTATCAGGAGATAAACTTAGAAATACTAAAAGAATTGACATATCAGATGATTCATCAAATATGTCTGCTCCCAAGAAAATCACGGAAATATTATTTTTAGAAACTCATTTATCAACTCAACAAATTATCTACAAAATAAAAATGTTTGCTGAGCATTGTGGACTTGAACTTAATGATATAAGAATAGGATATGTATATAAAAATAACGATTATGTTAGCTTAGATGATGATGAATTGCAACCTTTTGATGAAACATTAGACGAACTAAATACTTTTGAACAGAAAGTTTCTAAGAAATCCTACACCAAGTCTGATTTTCTAACCGATGTCTATATTTCAGAAGCAGAGTATAATTCGCTCACTTCCCTTCTATATCATAAAAAGAACATAATTCTACAAGGAGCACCTGGTGTAGGAAAGACATTCACAGCAAAGAGATTGGCATATTCTATTATTGGTTATAAAGATGAAAGTAAAGTCAAATTAGTCCAGTTTCACCAGAATTATTCTTATGAGGACTTTATAATGGGTTATAAACCAGACGGAGATGGGTTTGAATTACAAACTGGGATATTCTACGATTTCTGTATGGAGGCAGATAAAGACCGGGATAACGACTATTTCTTTATCATTGACGAGATTAATCGTGGCAACCTTAGTAAAATATTCGGCGAACTACTCATGATGATAGAGAGTGATTATCGTGATGAGAACATGACAATGGCTTATGATAACAGACAATTTTGTGTTCCTGAAAATCTGTATATCATAGGCATGATGAATACAGCGGACAGGAGCTTGGCGATGATCGATTATGCACTCAGGAGACGGTTTAGCTTCTATGATATGACACCAGCATTAGATAACGAAAGATTTAAAGAATACCAAAGCTTATTCCACTCCAGCATGTTTGACAAAATCATCGAAACCATCAAAAAAATGAATAAAGAAATATCAGAGGATGCTTCATTAGGAGCTGGTTTTTGCATAGGACATAGCTATTTCTGCGGACAGGAAGAGTTCACAAAAGAATGGCTGACCCGAGTGATAAAATATGACATTATACCAATGATAAAAGAATATTGGTTCGATGTCCCTAAAAAACATGAAGAATGGACTGACAAGCTATTGGAAGTTTTAAGAAGTGAGTAAAAATAGCACTATTCTAATAAAAAACATCTATTACATGCTGTCTTATGCCTATCATAATCTGCAGCAAAATAACTATGATGATATACAAACAGAGGACTTTGAAAATATTTATGACCTTTTAGCTCTGATATTGGCAAAGGGTATGACAGAACAACTAAAACATGGATTTTACAGAGAATATGTAGAAGTAAACGATAATTTGTCAACCATAAGAGGCAAGGTAAACCTGAAAGAGTCATATCGCCTTAAAATGCAAGAAAAGCTAAAAATGTCTTGCTCTTATGATGAGTTGTCAGAAAATAACTTCATGAACCAGATATTGAAGTCCACCTTGATGTATCTAATATACCATCGTAATGTTCAGCGAAAAAATAAAGATATTTTAAAAAAGGTTCTGCCATACCTTGCAAATATCGATAAAATAGACTTTAAAAGTATTAAGATGAATAGTGTTCATTTCACTCGGCACAATTCCACATATAAAATGCTTGTGAATATTTGCGTTATGGTGCTGAATGAATGTCTGCAGACATCAGAAGACGGACACAATA
>WRIO01000027.1 GCA_009782695.1 Candidatus Cloacimonadota bacterium | reverse complement strand
ACTTTGATAGATGATAATGAAAAGCAGAAAAGCCCAAAACGAACTAAAAAAAAAAAAAATAATAAGGAATCAAAAAATGGATAGTTTGAATAAGGACATATTTCGGGTGTTGATAGACGAAAGAACTATAGAAAAACGAGTGCGTGAATTAGGGTCTATATTATCCAAAGAATTTGAGGATAAAAACCCAGTGTTGATTTGTGTATTACGGGGAGCTGTAGTTTTCTTGACAGAGCTGATGAAGTGCATGACTATTCCATTGGAGATAGATTTTATAGCGGTGTCAAGTTATGGAGATTCTACGACATCTTCGGGGGTGGTGAAGATAAAAAAGGATTTAGATATAGACATCAAAGATAGGCATATTATTTTGGTGGAAGATATTATCGATACAGGATTTACACTGATGTTTTTGCAAAATCATCTACGAAGATTACAACCCAAAAGTATCACCAATTGTGCTTTATTAGACAAGCCTTCTTTGCATAAAACAGAAGTTAAAGTTGAGTATATTGGCTTTGTGGCAGAAGAAGATTTTTATGTGGGTTACGGTCTAGATTATGCAGAACGATATAGAAATTTACCCTATATAGGGGTGCTAAAAGAAGAGATATATAAATAAACCAAACTGTTTTAAACACAAACGAGCAAAAATTAAGGAAGAAACAAAATGAATCAACGACGACCAAGTGACAATCGAAATCATAAGAATAAAGGACAAAACAAAAATATAAAAATTAAAAAGCCACAACCAATGCTTTTTTGGATAATAATCATATTATTTGCTGTGATACTCTATAATATGTTCAACAGTCAAAAGCCGAAATATGAAGAGGTTACATATAGTTATTTTTTACAAATGCTAAATGGGCAAAGCATATCTGATGTTCAGTTTGAAGGTCAAACTATCAAGTATACAGATCTAACAGGTGTAAAGTATTCTACATATATGCCTTTTGCAGATGCAAATATCATCAAAGAACTGCGTGATGCAAACGTAAATATACGATCTGATAAACCTTCAAAGTTTTGGATAGCAATCATCTCATGGCTACCCTTTATAGTTTTGATAGGTTTTTGGTTGTTTTTTATGAGAACGATGCAAGGTGGCAGTAATAGAGCCTTTCAGTTTGGGAAGAACCGAGCAAAAGTATATAATTTAGGAAAGCCAAAAATCACTTTCAACGATGTAGCAGGTGTAAACGAGGCAAAAGAGGAACTGCAGGAAATAATAGAATTTTTAAAAGCTCCTGGGAAATTCCAGAAATTAGGCGGTCGAATCCCAAAAGGAGTTTTACTCTTGGGTAGACCAGGAACAGGGAAAACATTACTGGCAAAAGCTGTAGCTGGTGAAGCCGGTGTCCCTTTTTATAGCATCAGCGGTTCTGATTTCGTAGAGATGTTTGTCGGAGTAGGGGCTTCTCGAGTCCGAGATTTATTTGACCAAGCCAAAAGAAGTGCACCCTGTATAGCTTTCATAGACGAAATAGACGCTGTGGGGCGTTCACGTGGGGCAGGGTTAGGCGGAGGACATGACGAGAGAGAACAGACACTAAACCAGCTATTAGTGGAAATGGACGGCTTTGAAATGAATGACTCTGTTATCATTATTGCCGCTACAAATAGACCTGATGTGCTAGACCCAGCTCTGCTTAGACCTGGGCGGTTCGATAGGCAAGTAATAGTTGACCTGCCCGATATCGCCGGTCGTAATGAGATTATGAAAGTTCACACTAACAAACTACCCTTGTCAAAGGATGTTAATTTAATGATTATAGCTCGAAGCACGCCTGGTTTTAGCGGTGCTGATCTAGCTAATCTATGCAATGAAGCAGCCCTGATAGCCGCTCGCAAGAACAAGAAAAAGATAGAAATGATAGATTTTGATGAGGCAAGAGACAAAGTTACCCTTGGTAAAGAAAGGAAAAGCAGGGTGATAGAGGAAGATGAGAAAAAAAACACTTCCTATCATGAAACAGGGCATGTGTTGTGTTCTATATTTCAAGACAAAACAGATGTCGTTCATAAAGTGACTATCATACCGCGTGGATTTACAGGCGGAGCAACTCATTCACTTGGAAACGATAAAATGTCATATTCCAAAAGCTATTTAAACCAAATGTTGGTGATGCTCATGGGCGGTCGATGTGCCGAAGAACTTGTGTTTGGTGAACTGACTACGGGTGCAGGAAACGACATACATCGAGCGACGGACCTAGCCAAAAAGATGGTATGCCAATGGGGAATGAGCGAGAGGGTTGGTCCTATGACTGTGGGGCATGAAGATAGGCAAGTTTTTTTGGGTCGTGATTTCGTGCAACATGAATCTTTAAGCGAAGCCACTGCCCAGCTAATAGATGCAGAGATAAGGAGCATCGTGCATGCTGCGCACGAAAAAGCTATGAAAATATTGGTCGACCACAGAAGTTTATTGGATAAAATGGCAGATATACTATTAGAAAAAGAGACTTTGGGAATCGAAGAGATATTTGAGATAATAAAAGGAGATATAGACGAGCATGACAAGGAACTGATAGAAAAAAAATATCAAAAAGCATGTGAAATGAAAATAGATATCTCACCACAAAAAAATAATGAACCAGTAGAATCTCCTAAAGCAGAAGTTAGTAACGATGAGCTCAATAATGCTGATGAATATATGAGATTAAAAACAGAAAAAACCATGGTAAAGAGTCAACTTTTGGATTTACTACGGAAGGTAGACGAAATGTCTGATCAGCTATCAAAAGATATAAGTCAGGCGCTAAAAGAGTTTGATGATACCAATGACACGAAATCACTTAATGATATATCAGATAATGTAAATGAAAAAGAAATAAATGATGTGAATATAGAAGCCTTAAAAGCCGAAATTGAGGTTAACTATCAAAAAATAGAAATGATCAAAGAATATCTAAAGAAGAGGAAATAATATGACCTTGCACGGCACTACTATAATTGCAGTAAAGAAAGATAAAAAAATTGCCATAGGAGGTGATGGACAAGTTACCTTAGGCAGCGTGGTTTTCAAAGCAAAAAGCCAAAAAATTAGAACACTTTACAATGGAGAAATCCTAGCTGGTTTTGCAGGTGCCACAGCAGATGCATTCACTTTATTTGAAAGATTTGAGGTGAAACTAAAAGAGTATAAAGGCAATCTCAAAAAAGCAGCAGTAGAACTAGCAAAAGATTGGCGAAACGACAAATATCTAAGGCGTTTAGAGGCAATGATCATAGCAGCAGATGTAAACAATATATTTATCATAAGTGGCACTGGTGATGTGATAGAACCTGATGATAATATCGCAGTGATAGGCTCTGGTGGCACCTTTGCTTTGTCTGCTGCTAGAGCAATGATGCTTTTTTCAGAGTTGTCAGCTAGCCAAATTGTGGAAGAATCCTTAAAAATAGCGGCAGATATCTGCATTTACACGAACCATAATAGAACAATTTTGGAGAAATAATATTTGATGAAAACAATGGAAGAATATCGACATAAGTCGATAAATGATTTAGCAGTCTTGACGCCAAGCAAAATAGTGGAAAATTTAGATAGCTATATCATCGGGCAAGATAAAGCCAAAAAAGCAGTGGCTATAGCTCTTAGAAATAGATGGAGAAGGCAACAAGTAGAAAAATCAATGCAAAATGACATAGTGCCAAATAATATAATATTGATAGGACCTACTGGAGTGGGAAAAACAGAAATTGCTAGACGGTTAGCAAGTCTCTCTAGCTCTCCTTTCATCAAAGTGGAGGCATCAAAATTTACAGAAGTGGGTTATGTAGGTCGTGATGTAGAGTCTATGGTGCGTGAGCTGATGGATTTTGCATACAATCAAGTCCGTAATGAATTGAGTGAAATATTTCGAGATGAAGCGAAACAGAAATCGATAGAAAGGGTGCTTGATGCCTTAGTTCCTTTAGATGTAAAAAAGAATGACCCATTAAAAAAAGAGAAAGAGCAAAGATATACTAACACAAGAGAAAAATTTAGGACAAAACTATTAGATGGTAAATTAAACGACAGTAAAATCACGATAACCCTCGAGGAACCTTCAACCTCACAATTTGAGATCATACCAGCCTTTGGCATGGAAAATTTTGATGTAAATTTTGGTGAGATGCTATCTAGTATCATGCCAAACAAAAAAGAAAAGTCAAAAGAAATCACAGTCGAGAAGGCTTTAAGCTATTACACAGAAGTAGAGATCAGCAAGCTCACAAGCCGTGAGATAGTGATAGAAGAGGCCAAATATAGAGTGGAAAACAATGGAATCATTTTCATAGATGAGATAGACAAAATAGCTTCTCTCGACAAAAAAAGCACTTCAGATGTGTCAAAATCTGGTGTGCAACGTGATCTTCTACCTATCGTGGAAGGTAGCAATGTCCCCACTCGTTATGGGATGATAAACACTACACATATATTGTTTATAGCAGCCGGCGCGTTTCACATAGCTAAACCTTCTGACTTGATACCCGAACTACAAGGAAGGTTTCCTATAAGAGTAGAGCTAAATAGTCTGACCAAAGGGGACTTTGAAAAAATATTAACGCTACCCCAAAACGCACTCATTAAGCAATATAAGGCATTGTTCAAGACAGAAAATGTTGATTTGAGCTTTGACAAAGAAGCTATATCTGAGATAGCTCATTTTGCTACTCTAGCAAATGAAAAGATGGAGGACATCGGAGCCAGAAGGCTACAAACTATATTAAATGCAGTGCTGGATGATTTACTATATAGAATGCCAAATAACAAGATAAAAAAGGTCAATATCAAAAAAAATGACATAGTGGAAAAAGTGTCTCCATTAATAGCCGACGAAGATTTATCAAAATATATTTTATAGATAAAAAAAACTATTGACAAAAATATCACTTTTAAAATATTGGTATATTGATAAAAAAAAAGAAAAATGGAGGAAATAATGAAAAAATTATTATTCTTATCAGTTTTATTGTGTGCCTTGGTGCTTTATGCCCAAGACTACCCAGACTCAGGATACGTGCTGAGGCTAGACGGATTTTATCTAGAGCCGGTAGCAGTAGGTCCCCACACAGAATATGAGTATATGTTAGGAGCGTATGATGGTTTCCCTATCAGAATGCAGCCAGATACCATATTCCAGCAAGGGATTTATATGACTTATATGAACCAAGCAACGGCTGGACAAGCCCGCCGTCAACGAGCAGCTTTCTCTGATCTAAATGGTAATATATTGTCAGAGAACGAGGTAACCCTCGGCACCCAGGAAATAGGTTTTGGTACTCTAGCATTAGATAATACCACAGGAAATCCTTTTTTTACTTGGCATGTAAACAGTAACCCTAGGCTTGTAGATATGGTATTCGATGCATATTGCTACAACTATGACCCACTCGGTGCCCTTTCTGAACCAATGCGGGTCACTAGTAATGAAAGACCTGCGAATAGACCTACTCACCCTTCTCCCAGTGCTACAGTAAGAGCAGAAGAGTTTTCGTTTATATGGCCAGTAATTTTTACAGGACCATCACCTATAGCGAATCATCAAAGACTTTATGTATTCTTGTCAAATACAGGTTCTGGTTGGGCAGAAGCCTCTGGAAATGCAAATGGATATATGCCTTCCTCAGCTAGGAGACTAGCTTTTGCAGACGTATATTTTGATGGAGACGAAGACTACACATACATCTACAACCCAGTTAGTACAGATGTATATTGGTCTATAAAAGTGATAGATTACTTCGAAAGAATACACTATTGGGACGGTATGGGTACTGACGGAGCAACGAGCGGTAGCAGAGTATATGCTAGCTATGCAGTATCTCCAGATGGAAAAGTAGCTTTAGCAGGTAGCATCATAGGACCAGACGACACCGATTGGATATGGGAGAAATATGATCTGAGCACTTTATCATCGACATCCGCACCTAGCTCTTATGCAGACTACCCGAATGATGGTGAGTGGCCAGGAAGACCTGGAGAACCTTATGACCATGTAATAGTCTCAAACAACAATTATGGTGAAGGTGACTACTATGTAAAAAGAATAAACTATGAGAAGCATTGGCCAGCAGGTCAAATATGGACCTTTGTCGATCCCTCTGGTGATTCGCATACCTTAAATGCTCCTAATGGCAACGATTTGGATGCTTGTGACTTTAGGATGGATATAAGCACAATGAACAATAAAACCCTCACTTATGATTCCCGTGGCAAATTATATTTACCTACTGTTTATGGTGTCAACTTTTCACATTGGGCTGGTAGCGTTCCTCCACCTTATAATCCCCAAGATAGATATACATGGATAGGTGCAGAAATCAATTATCTCATAGTTTATGATAATTCAGATCATACTACACGACTTGACCGTGTGTATCCATTTCCTATGAATAATGTGGGCGAAGTCAGTTTACCTTTTGATATAAACAATGATGGAGTGATCGATGAAGAAATCACAGAATTCAACGCCGCAGGACAATTAACAACGTTTTATAGAGGATCACTAGCATTCTATCATTGGGAACGTGCCAATAGATTTCATACTAGCCAGATGCGTATGTCAAATTCGCATGACGGACTGATGACTATGATGTGGATAGATTCTTATAAATCGTTTAGATATAACAATCCAAATGGATCGGATCCAGAATATCAACCTTGGGAAGATACAGGAGAAATATTGGTAACATTGTCCACTGATGATGGTGACACTTGGTCTAGACCTTTGATGCTCAGTAAAGTGACTAACATCGAGTTAGCAAATATGCGACCTAGCTTTATCTATCCAGCTGATAGGGTAATACAACGTCGATCTGAGGGTGGACGAGCTACTATCTACTTTATGTTTGTAGATGACGATATATATGGCAACATGAATGTCGACCCACCTATCGGAGGACCTGGTGCGCAAGTAAAACTCGCTGCCATCAATGTTTCTTATGGTGTGGATGGTACAGATATTACCCTTCCCAATGCCAAAAGTATTCTCTCACCTAACTACCCTAACCCCTTCAATCCAAGCACAAGCATAGAATTTGATATATCCAAAGCAGGAAATGTGAACTTAAGTGTATATAATATCAAAGGTCAATTAGTGAGAACTTTGACAAATGATCACTATACAGTAGGAACTCACAAAGTCCAATGGCATGGAGTGGATGATAACAACAATCCTGTCGCTTCTGGTGTGTATTTTTACAAGATAGTGACACAAGGAAACCAAGAAATCAGAAGAATGGCTCTAATCAAATAAGATATAGATCATAAAGAAAAAGCTGGGGTAACCCAGCTTTTTTTTTTTAATCAGATATGATATTATCTTCTGTTTGATACAATTGTGCGTTTTGAAGCATTAAAATTACTTCGTGGTTCTCTGTATGCAAAGTGATAGAAAGGTTTCCCGATTTACTAATATCATATAAACTATAAAAAGTCATCTTACTGATAAAATAATTGATACCATAGCCCAGAATAGCACTTTTAATAGGGCTACGCAAGTTTATCTTTAGCACTTTCGTATTTTCTTGCGGGACACCTATTTCTATATCGACTACCTTACCTTCCCGGAAAATTAATTGCACATCTGACCAAACATATTCTGAGTGATAGACAAAATCGCACATAAGTATGCCTGTCATTTTGCTAGGTTCTATGTTTTGTTGCCATAGTCCTGTTGGGAGCACTAAAACCGGTGAATACTTAAATTCTCCATAATAATTTTTAGCAGTTCCTATCAAATCAAAAGCCAAAACCCTTTCAGCAGATCTGACTTTCCAACCTTCATTGTGCTTTATTTTGTTTCCAAATATTAGGCATTTTTTTTTTAAAGTAAAATAGTCTGCATTGATAGAAGAGAGATATGTTTCTTTCAATGTATTGTGGTCTAGATTATAGTATTTTGCCAAACCTTTCGTGGGTGTCCCAAGCAGGATGATCTTTTTGTTCTTTTTGCCCATTTCTTGCAAATAACTATCAGATAAGTTACAATATTTCATCAATGATTTTTCGGGAACACTCTTATATAATAAAGGATTGCTCCGCCAACTCAAATCTATCACGAAATCTGCAGAATTTATCCATAGGTCAAAAAGCTCTTGGGAGGTTTGGTCAGGACTATCTATCTCTTTGAAAAACCTTTGATGTAGGTTCTCTGTGGAGATGTCTATTATAGGGATAGCATTGTGTTTTCGTAGCGTAATAGCTAGTTCTTCTAGAAGTGGTATCTCTTCCAGAGGTTGTGCGGGTTCCGATATATTATGTATCTCTGCGAAGATGATAACAGATTGACCTGGCTTTATCTGGAAGATATCATGTATGATCTTTTTTGCTATCTGTTGCAGCCCTGCTTGCATATCTATACAATGCTCCAAGATTTACAAAATGTGACTTTTTGCAATATAAACTCTTTGATGCCTAATATGTCTTTTGCTATGCTACAAAATTTAACTTCATTGTCGCTAACATAAAAAAAGTTTGTTCCCTCTTCATCGGTGCTAGCTTGCGAAGGTTCGATAGCATTTTTGAGGTGTGATTTTATAGCTTCTGCACTATCTATTAATGTAATATCAGCCCCACAGACTTCCCTAATCACATTTTTTAATATAGGATAATGGGTGCAACCTAAAACTAAGGTATCTATCCCTTCTTTTATCAAATCTTGTAAGTATATTTCTGCTACTCTACGAGCTACTTCATTATTTACCCATCCCTCTTCTGCAAGAGGAACAAATAGTGGGCAGGCTTTTTCGAATACTTGGGCATCAGTATATATTGCCTTTATGGCCTTTTGATACGCATGGCTCTTGATAGTGCCTTCAGTTCCTATCACACCCACTTTACCATTTTTAGTAGTGCTCATAGCTACTTGAGAGCCAGCCTCTATCACGCCTAACACAGGGACATGGGAAATTTCTTTGATGGAGTCTAAAGCTACAGCTGATGAAGTATTGCAAGCAACCACTATGACCTTCACATTTTGTTGCAATAAAAAGCGAGCATTCTGCATGGAATAATCTATCACTGTGTTT